>JAYTAU010000202.1:0-1813 GCA_043737375.1 Planctomycetia bacterium | reverse complement strand
TCGCCCGGCGCCAAAACGAAAGCCCCAGCAGTCCAATCAACAGCACGAGGATGATGGCCCCTTGCAGCGGCGGCACGAACGGAGCCGTCACGGCGACCAGCGGCGCCCCGATCAGCAGCACGATAGTCATTTGCAACGTCACGACAAACAGCCGCCGCGGCGCATCGGCCGTATCGACAGTCTGCTTGCCCGGGTTCGGAAATGCCCGATTTCCCAGTTCTTGCCACAGACTCCGGGCAACTCGCATCATGCCAATCCAAAACGGGGCGCTGACCAGAAGCGCGCCGGCGGCAATCGCGATCGTCGCGGCAGAGTCGGTCAGGCCCAGATAGCGTTCGGCCAAGCGGCTCAGCCGCGGCATTTGCATCGATGAGCCAATCACGATCGCGGCGACGACAACCGCATCGACCATCAGCCACAGCACTAGTTGCCGAATCCGATAGCGCCGCGAATCCTCGGTCGAACCGGCCGCTAGCTGTTGCAGCCACGAACCGTACAACGCGGCAAACGTCTGCATCGGGCGCGGCAGTTTGCGATCGACCAGCGCGGCCGTGGGCTCGGCCGCCCGGATCAGCCAGGGAGTCAACAGCGTTGTTAGCGCGGAGACGGCGACCGCGATTGGATAGAGGAACTCGCCCGTGGCTCCGGAGGCAACACCGACCCCGGCGATGATGAATGAGAATTCGCCGATCTGCGCCAGGCTCATGCCGGCTTTCACCGAGTTCTGGATGCCCTGCCCCGTTAAAAATGCGGCAAAGGTCACCGAAATCACCTTGCCCAAGACAACCACGGCAAAGATCGCCAAGACTTCCAACCAGTATTGGCCAATCATCTGCGGATCAATCAACATGCCGACCGAGACAAAGAAGATGGCGGCAAACATATCGCGGACAGGCTGCACCAAATGCTCGACTGTTCTCTCGACCCCCGATTCGGCAACCAGACTGCCGGCGAGGAAGGCGCCAAGCGCGACCGAGTAGCCAAACTGCAGCGCCAACAGCGCCAGCCCGAACGCCAGTCCCACGCTCGACACGACCGTCATCTCGGGCCGATTCAGCCCGACGATCATTCGCATCAGGCGTGGCACCGTCAGCAGGCCGACGACAATCAAGGCCGTTAAAAACGCCAAAAGTTTAGCCGCAGTCATGCCTAACTGATCGGCTGTCAGTTCCTCTCCGGCGGACAGCGTCGTCAGAATGGTGATCAGCACGATGGCGATCAGATCCTCGACGATCAGCACGCCAAAAACGACTTCGGTGAAGCGGCCTTTTACCCGCTGCTCTTCGAAGGCTTTGACAATGATAGTCGTACTGGAAATAGCAATTACAGCTCCGGCGTACAGGCTCTCGAGCCAAGTCCAACCGAAGGCCTGGCCCAAGGCGTAGCCGAGCCAAACCATGACGCTGCATTGCACGAGTCCGATCACCCCGGCGGTCGGTCCGACGCGGATGAGTTTTACAAAGCTAAACTCGATGCCAAGCAGCAACGCGCAGATCAAGGCCGAAACGCCCGAACTGATATGCACCACGGTTCCGCCGGCAAAGTCCAAGGCTCCGCCAGCACACCATACTTTCGCGTGATCGCTGCCGTAGGCCAAAATTCCGCCGCCCCAGACCCAATGGCAGAGCGGGCAGTAAACCAGCAAACCCCAGAGTGCGGAGAACACCACCATCGTGCTGAATTTCATCCGCTCGGCAAAGGCGCCGCAGATCAGTGCCGGGGTAATGATGAAGAACATGCCTTGGAACAGCATGTGCGTTAGCATCGGGACGTTATAGACGGGATGGATCGGAATAACCGATTTGCCATCTTC
>JAYTAU010000201.1:0-1819 GCA_043737375.1 Planctomycetia bacterium | reverse complement strand
ACAGGAGGTAACAGAGGGAACGGAGAATGCGAAAGCATCGCACGTTGTGTCGGTAGCGGCGATCGTCTTTCTAATCAGTATTCTTCGCCGTTCCACCTTTTCTCTGTTTTTTCGGTTCCCTCCTGTGAAAGCGTTTTGAGAGTTTTATTTTGTCTTAGGCATTGCAGGCACCGCTCGCGTTTGCAGCAAGAATCGAAGCAGGTCATAGAACTCTGCTTCGCTCGTCAGTTCGGCCACGTTGGCAGGCATGGGCGATTGTGCCGACACTTTTCGCTCGTCGATCGTGCCGGTCGGCACGCGAACTTCTTTGCCTTGGTTGTCGGCCAAGACTAAAATCTCGCCCTCTTCGCGTAGCGCCAATCCGGAAATGGATAGGCCGTCCTTGGTCGTAATCGTGGTGCTGCGAAACGCTTGATCGACATTCAGACCGGGACTGAGAATATCTTCGATCAAGCGTTCGGCACCGCGGTGACGAATCCCGTCGAGTTCGGGGCCGATTTTATTTCCTTCTCCGTCAATTTTATGACAGGCCGCGCAGTGCTTGGAAAACACCTGTTTGCCTCGCGCAGTGACGGCCGAAATCGCCGCCGCGTCGGCATCGTTGGGCATGGACTTTTGCAAACCGGCCAGCCGATCGTTGATCAGCTTGCGTAGGCCCTCATCGTCGCCCGACAAACCCTCGGTTAGCTTGGCAATTCGTTCATTGAGTTCCTTGCGATTGTGTCCGTTCAGCCGCGATTTGACGTTATTCACATTCAGTAGTTGCGGCGAGGCTTTGCCCGCTTCGATCAGGCCGACCATTCTGGCAGCGGTCTCGCGGCGGTTGGCTAGTCCCGTGGCAATTTCGACGGCCAACGATCGAGGTGCAAGCGGCAACTGGGTCAACAGCGCCGTGCCTGCCGATTCGCTATTCATACCGGATAAAGCTTGCGCCGACTTCTGTCGCAATTGTATCGGTTCACCGCTCGATGAGAGCAATTGCGACAGCGGTTCGACGCTTCGCGTGGCGTCGCAGGCCACGATCGCATCGATCGCCGCGGTGCGCAGCGTTACGGAACTGCCTGTCGCCACAATTGTTTTCAATTTGTCGAAGGACTCGATTAGTTTGAGTTCACTAGCCAGTTCGATTCCCTTGCCGCGTTCGCCTTCGTCTTTGGCCTTCAACAACTGCTGAGTCAATTCGATTGCGTTGGGACGGAGGTCCGTCGTGGCGGACAGCCCACGGGCTTGCAGGCCGCGATGAAATGCCAGCAACAGTTCTTGCCGGCGGGAAATAGTGAGCTGGGGCAACTCTTCGAACAAGATTTTCACCTGCGGCAAGTCGTCTTTTGATAGATACCGTGCCAGATGCTTCATACCTTCTGTCAGGTAGATCGTGTGACCCGAGGGTGATTGAAGGACGTTCAGGACAAAAGTCGCCGAAGCTTCGCTGGGCACTCCAAGACTGGCGGCAACGAGATGACGCTGTGCATCAGATCGACTTGTCAGCACGTCGCCTGCGATGTAGGCATAGGCACCGGGCTGCCGCAAGTGATCGCGCAGCGCCATTTTTAAAGTATGCATCAAATGCGTGTCGTCGGCCGACGAATTGACGATACAACTTAACAACGCCGATATTTGCTCGTGCTGCGGGTGCCGGGCCAGCGCGTCGGCGGCCGCGCTGCGTACTGCTGGATCTTTGTCTTCCAACTTGGCCACAAAAATCTTGCTGAACTTAAGCGACGTGTTGTCCCAATTCTCCCGCTCGGCCAGTGCCTTGATCAAATGCACGCGCACGATCGAATCGAGGTCAGTTAGCAGCCGCTCGACCAATCCATCG
>JAYTAU010000200.1:0-1820 GCA_043737375.1 Planctomycetia bacterium | reverse complement strand
TCGTCAGAAAAAGCGGCCGGTTAATAACATCGGTAACATTCGGTTTGCTTCCACGCTCAGCTTGGTAGAGGGCATTACAAAACAACATTGATAAGGATGGAAGCAAATGGCAGCCGCAACACTGACGATGGGCTTGGAATTGGATATTTGGACCGGGGCCGACACAACCGTCGTACAAATCAACGGCTCGGCCGACGTTTCGAATGCCGGCGAAATCGCCAAAGGCCTATTGGGCGTAACCGCCCGGCGTACCAAAATCGTCGTGCTGGACCTGTCGGATCTGACGTTCTTGTCGAGCTTGGCGTTGGGCGTGTTGGTGGAATTTCGTCGCGGCATCGTGCGTTGCGGCGGCGAGGTTCGCGTGGTCGGTGCCTCGCGGAATGTTTGGGACGTTTTTCAACGTACCGGGCTGGATGTTTGGTTCGATGCCGAACCCAACATGCAACGGCTCGATCGCTAAACTAGCGCGTCGTCAAACAAGCAAGCGAGCGAGCGGCTGCAAGAACCGTTCGCTCGCTTATGCACGCGCTTCGTAGGCGGTCGTCTGCCGAGAAGCAGTCGGCACAGATCCGGCTTTTTGTCCTGCTGCCAGCATTAGCCAAGCGGCACTAACGACACCGGCCACGGCAATCGCTGCGGCACCGGACCAGATGACGAACACGAACCAACTGTTTTCGATAGCGGCCCTGACCTCGATCATGCACATTCCGGCGGCAATCACGGCAGCCAAGGGAACGAGGCCCCCGATTAGCACGGCAATCCAAAACGCTCCACGCCGAAATCGCTCGTCCGGATTGTCCGTAATTTCTTCGGGCAACTGCCGGCCGGCTTCCAGCGCCTGCATTCGCTCGGCATGTTCGAACTGTCGCATCTGCGCGGCATGGCGAATTCCCCACCAGACAATTGCCCCGGCCAACGCCAAGATCCCCAAGACCATAATAGTGGCATGGGGCGAGCTACCGATCAAATCGGGCGATCCGGCTTGCGCGAACAGCAATACACCACTTTTGTGGGCTATCAGGCCGTGCATAGCGAAGTCTCCAAGAATTTGGGCGTAAACGGGCGACCGAATGCATTCGCCGCCAATCAGCAAGTATTGAACTAGCCTAGCAATATTTTTGCAAATACGCATCTCGACAGCCTAGCGTGTTGGTAATTTCCGGACGAACGACATAGCGCATAGAAAAACCCTGAGACGCAAATTGCGTCTCAGGGTGATGGATCAGCCTCCGTGCCAGCGACGGCTAGCATCGCCTCCGTTTCCGGGATGAAAAAACTATCGATTGCTTTAGTTACGGGTGCTACGAACGCCCACTTCGGTCGATGTCGAAATATCTTCGGCACCGGCGGCTTCGAGAATATCCTTAGCGCGCTCGGTTTCGGTGCTGTTTTCGGAATGTACCGAAACTAGCACGTTTCCGCCTTGGACTTTTTCTTCGTAACGCTTGGCTTCGAATTCAGGAATGCCCATCCCGATGAGCGCACCGGCCAAGCCGCCGGTCAAGCCGCCGATCGCAGCTCCGCTCAGCGCGGCCATAATCGGTCCGGCTGCGATCAGCGGACCGACGCCTGGAATTGCCAAGGCACCAATTCCGGCCAGCCAACCGAGCGTGCCACCGATGGCCATGCCGCTGGTTCCGCCGGTCACAGCACCTTCGGGAGCCTTGGTATTTTGTTCGTGGGCAAATTCCTTGGTGCCGGACTTGTCGGGAAATAACACCGAAATGTCATTTTGTGAAAAGCTGGCAACTTTAAGCTGACTGACGATCGTTTCGGCATCAACACGACTTTTCACTAAACCAAATACGGAAGTAGCCATG
>JAYTAU010000199.1:0-4725 GCA_043737375.1 Planctomycetia bacterium | reverse complement strand
TGCGCTATGCCGACACGTCGGGATGCAATTCGGATTTTCCGGTTTCGGCAGCGCATCGCTATCGCAACTATGTGATTGATTCGTTCAATGCCGACAAGCCCTACGATCAGTTCGTGCGCGAGCAATTGGCCGGCGATCTGCTCAAACATGAGAGCTTCGAACAGCGTAACGAACAAGTCGTGGCCACGGGCTACCTGGCGATCTCGCGGCGATTCGGCTCGCGCGCCAACGAGTTTCATCTGACTATCGAAGACACGATCGACAACGTGGGCAAAGTGTTCTTGGGGCTGAGTGTCAGTTGCGCACGCTGTCACGATCACAAGTTCGATCCCATTCCGAACGAAGACTACTACGCTCTGTACGGTATTTTCGAAAGCACCAAATATGCCTTTCCCGGCACCGAGATTTTCAATCACACCAAAGATTTTATCGCTTTGGGCCCTCCCGAAGATGCCGACAAACTTCGCGAGTATGAAACCGAATTGGCCGCGGTCGACGATAAGATCGAAGCCTTAAAAGTCGAACTCGATCGGCTGAAAGTTCGTGAGGCCAATGGCGACACGATCGAATCGGGCGAACGAACGATGGTGCATGTCAGGGCCGAGCTAGACGAAGTCAAATCGAAGCGAGATCGGCTGGAAGATCGCCCACCGCAGGTCGAAAAGGCCTACGCCGTGCAAGAAGGCCAGCCGCACCACACGAAATTGCACCGCAAAGGGGATCCTAAGGATTTAGGCGATCTGGTGCCGAGGGGATTTTTACAGGTGCTCGGCGGTCAAACGCTCGACGAAAAGTCCGCAGCCAGCGGTCGGCTCGAACTTGCCGAATGGATTGTCGACCGGAACAATCCGCTAACCGCGCGGGTGATCGTCAATCGGATCTGGCAGCATCATTTTGGCGAAGGACTGGTTCGAACTTCCAACGATTTTGGAATTCGAGGCAAATTGCCCACGCATCCCGAGTTGCTCGATCACTTAGCTGCCCGGTTTGTGGAAGGAAACTGGTCGATCAAATCGCTACATCGGCAGATCATGCTGTCGCGCGCCTATGCGATGTCCGGTAGCGAACATGCAAAAAATATGACCATCGACCCGGCGAACGATTATCTGTGGCGGTTCAATCGCCGCCGACTATCGGCCGAAGAGCTGCGTGATTCGGTGTTGGCGGTCGCAAATGATCTTGATCGAACTCCTGCCCGCGAACACCCGTTTCCGCCCGAGGCGACGTACAGATACACGCAGCATAAGCCGTTCATCGCCGGCTATGCTACGAACAAACGATCCGTCTACTTGATGCAGCAACGCATCAAGCGGCATCCGCTGCTCGAAATATTTGATGGTGCCGACCCGAACGCGACAACGGCCGATCGACCGTTGAGTACGACCGCGATCCAAGCGTTGTACTTCATGAACGATCCGCTGGTCCACGAACAATCGGACAAGCTGGCGGTGCGTGTCGGCCTGGCCTATACCGAGACCAACGAGCGGATCGAATACGCCTATCAACTGGTTTACGGTCGGCCGGCAACCAGTGAGGAAACGGCCGAAGGCGCAGAATTTATTAAAACGTGCAGGCGCAAACTCAAAGCGGCCGGCGTGCCTCGCGATCAAGAGCCGCGTCTGGCTCTCGCCAGTTACATGCGTGTGTTGCTCAGTTGCAACGAGTTTTTGTTTGTCGATTGATTCCGGCTTCCGTGGGGAACGCCCTACGTGGCGTTCCGGCACTGCAAAAAACCCGAACCACAAACCATGCCCAACTCCACACCCGCCCAGCCCAACCGTCGTCAAGCCATTCGCTCGCTCATGGCAGGGTCGATCCTGTTTCCGGGCATCGTTTCGCAATTGCTAGCCGATGATGGGGGTGGCGTGCTGGGCAATGCGGGCGGGGCGGGGGCCGGTAGGTCATTGCCCGCGGCTGATTCGTTGCTTGCCAAGCCGCCGCACTTTGCTGCCAAAGCCAAATCGGTCATTTTTTTGTATATGACCGGCGGTGTGTCGCACATGGAGACCTTCGATCCCAAACCGCGATTGATTGCCGATCATGGCAAGCCCGTCAACTCCAAAGATCCGAAGTCCAAACGATTGTTGCGGACGCTCTGGGATTTCAAGCCGCGCGGACAATGCGGAACCGAAGTCAGCGAACTTTTCCCGCACATTGCCGGGCAGATGGACGACATCTGTCTGATTCGCTCGATGCACGGCGATCATAACGACCATTTCCAAGCCACGATGGGCATTCACACCGGCTCGGTTACTTTTGCCAGACCCAGCCTCGGGTCGTGGGTCAGTTACGGCCTGGGGACCGAGAATCAAAATCTGCCGTCGTTCGTGGTCCTCGCTCCGCAGTTACCCTATGCCGGCAGCCAGGTTTATAGCGCGGACTTTCTGCCCGGCTGTCATCAGGGAACGCGCGCGGTTGCCGGCAGCGAGCCGATCCCGAACCTCAACCGCCGTGCGCGAACCTTGGAACTGCAACAACTCGAACTCGACCTGCTCGGGCAGTTCAATCGTCGGCACCAACAAGACCGCCAAGCCGACCCGGCTTTGACCGCGCGTATCAAATCGTTCGAAACGGCATTCGGCATGCAGATGGCTATGCCCGACGTTCTGGATCTGAAGCACGAGACCGATTCAACCCTAAAGCTGTACGGTCTCGAACGTGACAGCACCAAAGGTTTTGCCTGGCAATGTTTGGTCGCGCGACGATTGGTCGAGCGCGGGGTGCGATTTGTCGAATTGATTGACGTCGGCTCGTCGAAAAATTGGGATGCACATGGCGATATGCGCACCCACGAGCCGCTGGCCAAGAACGTCGATCAGGCGATCGCAGGCCTGATTCAAGACCTCAAATTGCGCGGCATGTTGGATGAAACCTTGATCGTGTGGACGACCGAATTCGGCCGCACTCCCGGCTCCGATGCGCCGAAGGGACGTTCGCACCATAGCAAGGCTTTTTCGAGTTGGCTCTGCGGCGGAGGTTCGAAGTCGGGTATCGCCTATGGCAAGACCGACGACATCGGCGGCAGCGTGGTGGAAAACGAGGTCCACGTACACGACTTCCACGCGACCATTTTGCATCTGTTGGGCTTTGACCACGAGCGGCTGACGTTTCGCCATGCGGGCCGCGACTTCCGCCTGACCGATGTGCATGGCCGCGTGGTGAAGGATCTGCTCGCGTAACAAGTCGGCAGTTGGGTGGTGTGCCTTTGGCTCTGCCAGTGTCTGCGAAATATTGGCACAGCCCGACGTCTCCACTCGCCGCTTGCAAAAACTTTCGTTTAATGCCAATGTATACCGCTAACGAAACGAAATAGAAAAATTTTTCGGAGCGGCATAGCATGGCGGCAGACAAAATTCCCGACGCGCGGCATGAATCTAGTGCAGATCGCGACAAGACTTTTCAACGCGATTCCACGGCTACTTCGAGCGATGTTGCCGGCCTGCACAAACCGTATGTGCCTGACAATGTGGTGATGCCCGAGTTCACCTGGTCGGCCGTGCTGGTCGGCGCGATTTTGGGGATAATCTTCGGCGCATCGTCGCTGTATTTGGTATTAAAGGTCGGTATCACCGTCTCCGCGAGTATCCCCGTTGCCGTGCTGTCGATCACATTGTTCCGGGCGCTCAGCAAAGCGTTCGGGTTTCGTCCGGCCACGATTCTCGAAAACAACGTCACACAAACGGCCGGCTCGGCGGGCGAATCGATCGCGTTCGGCGTCGGCGTGACGATGCCGGCATTGATGTTACTTGGTTTCGACATGGATCTGACTCGCGTCATGGTCGTGTCGCTCTTGGGCGGAATTCTTGGCATCTTGATGATGATTCCGCTCCGTCGCGCATTCATCGTCAACATGCACGGCGCTCCGGGCCAGCCGAACACGTTGCTCTATCCCGAGGGGACCGCGTGTGCCGAAGTGCTGATCTCGGGCGAACGTGGCGGCATGAGCGCACAGACTGTGTTCATCGGCTTTGGGTTGGCCTTCGTACAGAAGTTTGTCTCAGTCGGCATGAGTTTCATGCGTGAAACATTGGGCTTCCCGCTGACGTTTTTCAATCGTGCCGCTAGCGTCATGGCCGACATGGCTCCCGAACTACTGGGCGTGGGCTACGTCATCGGATTAAGAATCGCCGCGATCATGATGGCCGGAGCCGTGATCGGGAACTTGGTACTCATTCCTGCCATCGCGACCTTTGGCGACTACGCTGCCGGGCCCATTGCACCGGCAACCAAACCAATCGCGGAATTAAGTTTGGGTGAATTGCAGAAAAACTATTTGCGATTCATCGGTGCGGGTTGTGTGACTGCGGCGGGAATCATCAGCATGTTTCGCACACTGCCGCTGATTATTCGTTCGTTCCGTTCAAGCCTAGGTAGTCTGCGAGGAGGAATGAATTTATCCGTCAATCAAAAGCGGACCGAGCACGACTTGCCTTTTAGCGTGATAGGAATTGGAGCAGTCGTGTTGCTGGGGTTACTGACTTGGTTTCTGACGAGCGAATTGGCGGCGGCGGGTACTTCCGGACCGTTCGCAAAAGCGGCATTGGGCGCAGGTTTGGTCCTGCTGTTCGGCTTTCTATTCGTCACCGTTTCGTCGCGGTTGACCGGCGAAATCGGTTCTTCGTCCAATCCAATCTCAGGCATGACCGTTGCTACGTTAGCATTGACCTGCTTGATATTTCTCGGCTTGGGAATGACCAGCCCGGCCGAAAGCGTCGTCGCATTATC
>JAYTAU010000198.1:0-4727 GCA_043737375.1 Planctomycetia bacterium | reverse complement strand
CATTGTTGACCCCGCGCCATAAACGGCGGGGCTAATCCTGAGGAAGAGGCATGAATGCCTCTCGTTTGTTCACCCTGACTCGTACTTGCCGGTGACCTGTTCTGCACAATCTGATTTTCTACTTACTATTGACACGTCCCCGCCTCGCCGTGTCGCGGGACGGTTTTTGGATTGCAGTTCTTGGCGAAACTGTTAACATTCAATGAGTTTACTGAATCGTGACAGGTGGTCATCAATCACCCTGCCGCGATCCGGCGAACAAGCGTAAACAGTTTACTACGAGTGACTTCGGGCTGAACGAAAAGTGCTTTCCGAAGGTAATTCGCAGCGGATTTGTGACGAGATTGTACCTGTTAGTAGCAACCCACTTCCGAGAAGTCCAGGACTCGCACGATGAATTGGCTTGTCGCCATTCTGACATTTATCTTCCGCCGTTTGACGGCGGATGAGCGATCCGGTCTTTCCATGTCGATTCGTACCGAGTCTTTGAGCGCGCAAAAGTTTTTGCCGTTTTGGGGTCGCGGTGCTACGTCATGCGGTAGTGGTTGGATGACACGTGTCGCAAGCTGGTGTTGGTGCGGCTGGCAGCTTTTTAGTGAAGCTATTGGGCCAGACCGGAACGGCGGACCAACTGGTTGGTCGCCTGGGGGCTTGTCGCCGGTATTTTCGGCGGTAAGCAATCTATTGTCGAGTCGTTTGGTGCTGCATGGTCCAGAGATTGTCGGTCGATTTGCAATCGCCGATCGCCGACTGGGCTTGCCAACGGATCTGGGCTTGCCAATGGAACTGGGCATGCGGCGGCTCCGTTTCGGACTCGTCGCGGGTTGTTCCTCCACGATTGCTTTGCGTTAGTCGCCGTTGCTTGTCGAAGGGTATCGTCTTTTCTCGCCGTACTCGGATTGCCGCGGAGATGAGTTGCGAGTGGGGTTTGGTTTGTCTTAGTTCGTCGGTCTGACTTCCGGTGCTGACGCTCCGTTGGGTCGATCGACTTTCGCGATTTTACTACCGACGTTTCTGTTGGTTAAATCGCGGGTGACTACGAAGTACTGAATTTACCGGGGATTTTGTGGGCCAGTGGCACTGCCAGTGATTCATGAATGGGTAATCTCAGGGCTTCTAAGACAAATCCTCAAAGCAACTCTCTGCTTTCAGTTCAGTGGGCTTGGTGCCGATCGGTGGCTGGCATTTGCCTCGATCGCCGCCCCAATTCTCCCGAGCCGCTCGGCTAACCATCATATCGATAGGAAGGGGAGTGATCTTTGGATCAACGCGAGATGATATTTGTCTTGGTCTCGGCCGCCGTGGCCGCGATCTTAACGTTTGTTGCCATTAAAATGTTGGATCGGCTGCGCCGTCGCGACGCCGAGACCGAATACCGCAACATTGTCGAAAAAGCGGAACGCGATTCCGCCAATCTCAAGAAAGAGGCCGAGCTGCAAACCAAAGAAATGGTGATTCAGCAAAAGGCCGACGGCGAGCGCGAGCTCAGCAAGATTCGCCACGAATTGCACGAGCGCGAACGACTGCTCGACAAGCGACAGGACTCGGTCGAACAACAGGCCGATCAAGTTCGCAAGCAAGAAAAAATGAACGAAGGCAATCAGCGCAAGCTGGCCGAACGGATCGAAGAGACCAACGTCAAGAATGTCGAACTGGGCAAGGTGCTCGAATCGCAAAAACAAACTCTGCACAAACTCAGCGGCATGAGCCGTGAAGAGGCCGTGCAAAAGTTACTCGACATGCTCGACATCGAGCTGCAAAACGAGCAAGGCCAAATCATCACCAAGTTCGAACGCCACATGGCCGAGGTCTGCGATAGCAAAGCTAAGGACATGCTGCTGACCAGCATTCAACGCTACGCCGCGGCCCACACCGCCGAGACGACGACCAGCACCGTCGACATTCCCAACGACGAAATGAAAGGCCGCATCATCGGCCGTGAGGGACGCAATATTCGCGCCTTCGAAAAAGCCACCGGCGTCGATGTGATCATCGACGATACGCCGGGCGTGGTCATCGTCAGCGGTTCCGACCCGGTGCGTCGCGAGGTGGCTCGCATGTCGCTCAACAAACTGATTGCCGATGGACGCATCCATCCGACGCGCATCGAAGAACTGGTCGGCGAAACGATGAAGGAAATGGATCTTCACATTCAAAAATACGGCGAAGAAGCCGCGCAAGAAGCCGACGTGATGCGGCTTAACCCGAAGATCATTCATCTGCTTGGCCGGCTCCGCTTCCGCACCAGCTACAGCCAAAACGTGCTACGGCATTCGATCGAAGTCGCCTTCCTCTCGGGCGCAATCGCCGAAGAGATCGGCATGGACGGCACCCTGGCTCGGCGCTGCGGCCTGCTACACGACATCGGCAAGGCCGCCGATCATGAGGCCGAGGGTGGTCACCCGAAGATTGGCGCTGAACTACTGAAGCGATTTGGCGAAGGCCCCGAGGTCGTGCATGCCGCGCTAGGGCATCATGACGATATTCGCGTCGATCATCCCTATACGGTCATCGTTGCCGCGGCCGATGCGTGTAGTGCGTCGCGGCCAGGCGCGCGTCGCGAGTCGCTTGATCGGTACATCAAGCGGATGGAAGAACTGGAAACGATTGCGCGGCAGTTTCCCGGTGTTGATTTGGCATTCGCCATTCAGGCCGGCCGCGAGGTGCGCGTGATCGCCAACGCCAAGGACACGACCGACGGCACCGCCGCGAAAATCTGCCGCGACATTGCCCACGCGTATGAAGAACAGCTAACGTACCCCGGCGAAATCAAAGTCACCGTGTTGCGAGAGACCCGCGTGACGGAAATGGCCAGATAGGAAAGGGGTTAGGGATCGGGGGTCAGGGGGCAGGGAACGAAGACCCAATGACTTCGCACGAATTTACAGTTGGCCCCGGTAGCTAGTACCTTGTCAACCGTGCCTTGACGGGTGGCATCGTTGTAGCCGAGGTCGTGAGACCTCGGTCGCGCCATGTGAGACGTCGATTACAACAAGATCTCGCGATCTCTCACGAGATCGGCTACTCGACAACCCCCGATTGACGCTGTACCCGGCGTGGACGCCGGGGCCAACATACCCTGACCCCCGATCCCTGGCCCCCGACCCCTGTTCCCATGCGTCTCCTGCTGATCGGCGATATTGTGGGCAAGCCGGGACGACAAATCGTCGTCCGGGGCTTACGCCCATTGATTGCGCGCGAGCAGCTCGATTTCGTGATTGCCAATGCCGAGAATGCTGCCGGCGGTTCCGGACTGACTCCGGCCATTTATCGCGAGTTGATCGCCGCGGGCGTCGATTGCGTTACGTTGGGCGATCATATTTATCGCCGCAGCGAGATCAACGGCATCCTGCAGTCCGAGAGCAACATCGTCAAGCCGGCCAATTTTCCGACCGACGCGCCGGGCCATGACGTGGCGATTGTGACCGCGCGCTCCGGCACGCGGGTCGCCGTGATTAGTCTGTTGGGTCGAGTTTTCATGCGGCCGGTCGATTGCCCCTGGCGTGCCGCCGATCGAGTGCTCGCCGGTTTGCCGGACGACGTGAAAGTACGCATCGTCGATTTTCATGCCGAGGCCACTAGCGACAAGCAACTGATGGGGCGCTATCTCGACGGGCGAGTGTCGGCCGTATTGGGAACGCACACCCATGTGCCGACCGCCGATGAAGATATTTTGCCCAATGGCACCGCGCTGCAATGCGATGTGGGCATGACCGGGCCGCACGATAGTATTCTCGGTCGCCGGGTCGATCGGGTCATGGAGACCACACTGACTTTCAATCCGACGCACTTCGAAGTGGCGACCGGCGATGTGCGTATGAACGGAGCGATTGTCGAGATCGATGTTGAGACCGGCCGCGCGACCGCCATTCGCCGGCTTTGTCTGCGCCAAACGGAAGTGGATGGCATCGCGTCGCCCAAATCTGTCGCCGTTCCGGCCGACCAAATACGCGACGAGCAGTAATTTCGCGCGAAGTTCAATGCTACCATTTAAGTTTCGCGATTTCGCACATTCGGCATTTCGCGATCGGATCGCGAAAGCACGAAAGGGCGAAACCGCGAAGAATCAAAGTAATATCACAATGGAATCGGTCATTCCGGCTTCGTCATTCGCGTATCCCGCATCGCCGCGAATACATCTTGTCGCAATAGGCGCGACACGCTATCCTTCCGCTCCTTTCCCAGGTTTCTGGGGCTGTCCGCGCTCGCGGTTGCTCGATGGCTTATCGTTCACTACAAGGATTTCACGATGGATCGTGATGCCCGCTGGTATTGCTCAGGTTTCTCGGCACGGCTTTCGGCATGGACGGTGCTACTGCTGATCGCGGCGGTCGTGACGACGGTCGGCTGCAGTTTGTTGCCGACGATCGCCTATATCATCGAACCCAACGACACCAAAGCCGAGTTCAACGGCCTGGAAGAGAAGAAAATCGCCGTCATTTGTCGCGCGGCTTCGATCGAGTATGCGCACCCGACCGTCGGCCGCGATTTGGCCAACCGCGTCGGATTGATGCTGGCCCGCAACGGTAAAAAAATCCAAGTGATCGACGAGCGCGAGCTGGCCGATTGGGTCGACAAGCACGATTGGAACGACTACCGAGAAGTCGGCCGCGCGCTGAAGGCCGACATGGTCGTCGGCATCGATCTGGAGCGATTCGAAATTGCGCAAGGCCAAACTTTGTTGCAAGGCCATGCCGATGTGGGGCTGGTCGTGTGGGACATCAAAA
>JAYTAU010000197.1:0-4734 GCA_043737375.1 Planctomycetia bacterium | reverse complement strand
GTGGCCCGACTGCATCAGAACGCGCGCTTGTTTTTGACGTTGGCCAAACAGCACGGCTTGAACACCGGCATGAGCAAGGACTCGCCCGTGGTGCCGATCATCTTGGGCAACTCGATGCATAGCCTGCGGTTGTCGCAAGCGTTGTTTACTCGGGGGATCAACGTGCAGCCGATCATGTACCCGGCGGTGGAAGAGAGCGCCGCGCGTCTGCGGTTCTTTATCACGTCGTGCCACACGCCCGAACAAATTCAACAAACGGTCGAGGCGTTGGCCGACGAACTGCATAAGATCGATCCGGCTCATTTGCGACATGGCCGGACTACGAACGACAGCACGTTGCCTGCGGCCATTCGCGGTCGCGAATTCGCCGTCGGCGGCCCGGATTCGTAATTAGATTGTTAGCCGCGACGCCCACTGCAAAAAAGCAAGATCGAACAGGAGGGAACAGAGAGAACGGAGGGTTGCCTAATTCATGTGGCTAAATGTTTGACTTAGGAGCATATCTTAACCCGAAGCGTCAGGGAGGACTGACAGCCGATTGTTGCCATTTCCTCGCTAACGCTTCGGGTTGGGATAAGAATTGTCAGTGTCTCTAAATGATTCTATAGTGGTGGCCGGACCAAAAAAACTCTGTTTCCTCTGTTATCTCCTGTTCATCTTTCTCATTCGTAATTGGAAAAGTTGCAAGTCAAGCCTCTGAATTCGAAATGCTCTGCCGGTGCCGTCCACGACCACGCTCACTCATCGCCTAATCTTGCCTGCCGATGCCAATCATCATGGCACGCTGTACGCCGGTTCGTTGTTGCGGATTTCGTTGGAAGCCGCCTACGCCACGGCATTCCGCGCGATCGGGGCCGACGCCAACTTGTTGCTGCGGCGAGTGCTGAATCTCGAATGCTACCGGCCCGTGGCGGTCGGCTCGATGATCGAGATTCGCGGCATGCCGCTGCACATGACCCGCGCCTATTTGGTGGTGGGCATCATCGGCTCGCCTCTCGCTGGGCAAAACGGCCCGTGGATGGACGGCCTGATGGGTTTTTGTCAGGTCGACGCCGAAGGGCGCCTGTGCGAATTTTCCGAAGAGATCGAGTTGAAGCCCGCGGCAGCCGAGTGGAATGCGCTGGAGGAACGGCTGCGCCGATTGCTGAAAATTCGCGTGCGCAATGGAAAGAAAGTCAGCGGGGAGTGGTGACGAGGTAGGGGCGAGGGATGGGCAGTGAGGGACGTTCGAGTTGGCACTCAACGTGCTGTACAGTTCCGGTCAAGCCATCGCTCTCGTGCCGAGAGCGGCTAAACGGCTCCTCCCTGATCCCAGACTCCTAAACCCCGGCCCCTCTCTTGCGATATTTGGCTCTAGCGACCGATTACGATGGCACTCTGGCCACGGGAGGCAAGATCGACGACGCGACGTTTGCCGCGCTCGAGCGGCTGCGTGAGTCCGGTCGCAAGTTGATCATGGTGACCGGCCGCGAACTGCCCGACCTCGAACGCGTCTGCCCGCGTCTCGACCTGTTCGATCGCATTGTGGCCGAAAACGGCGCCCTGCTCTACGAACCCGCTACCAAAAAAGAAACGCCGCTCGCGCCGAAACCGCCCGACGAATTTGCCGCGCTGCTGGCAGCCCGCGGGGTCGCGCCGATGTCGGTCGGCCGCGTGATCGTGGCGACCTGGGAACCGCATGAGAATATCGTCCTCGAAACCATCCGCGATCTGGGGCTCGAACTACAAGTCATCTTCAACAAGGGGGCGGTGATGATCCTCCCCTCGGGCGTGAACAAAGCCACGGGCCTGCAGTTGGCGCTCGACGAGATGGGCCTGTCGATGCACAACGTGGTCGCGGTCGGCGATGCCGAAAACGATCATGCGCTTTGCCAGTCGTGTGAAGCGTCGGCCGCGGTCGCCAATGCCTTGCCCACGCTGAAAGAAACGACCGATATCGCGCTGGTCAATCATCACGGTGCCGGCGTGACCGAGCTGATCGATCGGATGCTCGAAGACGATCTGACATCGCTGGAACCGCGACTCACGCGGCATCATTTGCTGTTAGGAAAT
This sequence comes from Planctomycetia bacterium, assembly GCA_043737375.1. Classification (GTDB taxonomy): domain Bacteria; phylum Planctomycetota; class Planctomycetia; order Pirellulales; family JALHPA01; genus JAWXCH01. The sequence goes on along the minus strand of JAYTAU010000197.1, from coordinate 2,682 downwards.
GAGATCGGCGGCGCCCAGCAAAAACCCTCACCCGCTCGTTCCTCGCTCCCCTCTCCCAAAGGGACGGGGCTAGAATTACAAACGGCGGAAGCACGCGTACCTGAATCGCGTGGCGACGCAAGCGACCCTGCGGAACAACAGGTTGAGACTGAAATCCGCATTTCGCCGTTCTGTTGCAACGTGCTGGTCACCGGCAGCTCGGGCGGGGGCAAATCGACGCTCACGCTCGGCTTTTTAGAGCGACTGACCAAGTCGCGCTATCAATATTGCGTCATCGATCCCGAGGGAGATTTTCAAGAATTGGCGGGTGCCGTATCCGTCGGCAATGCGCAACAGCAACCCGATTTGGATTCGGTCGTGCGATTGCTCGAAAAGCCCAGCCAGAATGGAGTGGTCAATATGCTCGGCGTGCCGTTCGCAGATCGACCGGCGTTTTTTCTGAAACTGTTGGGCCGCTTACAAGAGATGCGCTCGCGTACGGGCCACCCGCATTGGATCATCGTCGACGAAGCCCATCATGTTCTGCCGTCGTCGTGGGAGCCTAGCGCGCTGGTGTTGCCGAATCAGTTGGATCGGATGTGGTATGTGACGCTGGAACCGAATCTGGTGGCCAAAGCAGTGCTGGAAGCGATCGACACGGTCATCACCGTGGGCAAATCGCCTGACCGTACGCTGAAGATATTCTGCGACGCCGTCGAAGCGCCGTTGCCCAAGGTGGATGCCGCCGACTTGCCGAAAGGCGAGGTTTTGTTTTGGCCGCGAAAAGCCGCCGGCCCGCCACGACGCATGAAGATCGTGCCGGCCGAGAACGAGCAACGCCGTCATAGCCGCAAGTATGCCGAGGGGGAGTTGGAACCGGATCGCAGTTTTTATTTCCGCGGGCCGGAGAGAAAACTAAAATTGCGCGCTCAGAATCTGGTCGTATTCGTTCAAATGGCCGAAGGAGTCGACGACGAGACCTGGCAATTTCATCTCGCGCAAGGGCATTATTCGGATTGGTTTCGGCAATGTATCAAAGACGACCAACTCGCCAAAGCCGCGCAGGCAATCGAACGCGATGCCGACAAGCTGAGTGTGGAAGCAAGTCGCGGCATGATCAAGCAACTTGTCGAAAAGCACTACACGCTGCCTGGAGGCAAGTCCGGCGAGAGCGCTACCGAAGCCGTGGGCTGAGGTGAATGCCCTACGTTTTGATTCGAGTTCCATCAAACGGCACAACATCTGCATAAGTCTCGCAGCAAGCGGAACAGGAACATTGGTGTTCCTGAACGCGCTGACAATCGGTCAGCCGATTCGCATCAGATTTTCTTAACTGCGAGGAGTAACGCGATGAAACGTCTTGCTAAACGTGAAGGTAAAGCCGGATGGATTATGTTGTGGTTGTTGGGCGTGCCGATTCCGATTCTGCTGGTGCTATTTCTCTTGCGAGGCTGCACCTGATTCAGCGAATAATTTCGTAGCCTCCGGCAATCGCGCCGGAGGCCGTAGTAATTAGCAAGACATCTGAATCGACATATAGCACGCTGAATTGCTGGCAACCAGCGACCACACGGTGTTCGGCCAAGTACTGTCCGGTTGAGTTTGCTTGAGCCTCTGCATTCCACATTCTGATCTAGTAAAGATGTGGTCTATGCCAGCTTGGTTAGCCGTTGATTACACGGCACTTGAATTGCAATGTCGCAACGCTTCTTAGATGGCGGACGCATGCACTTCGCGGCTTACGCCGACAACTTTTAATGGAGTAGTCGACATGAGTATCTCACTTTCTCGATCGTTGGCTTTGTTGGCACTGGCGTTCAGCACGTCCCTCGTGTTTGCCCAGGCTCCAACCCCGCGGACCGAACAGAAAAACGAAGGCAAGTTAGCGGCTCAGCCGATTCCCGGCGGCGCGCCGGCGGCTCAACCCATTCCAGGTCGTCCCACGACGCCTGGCGCAATTGCACCTCCGACCAGTCACGCAGCAAGCCCGATGATGGATCAAAATTTGGTCGCCATGGCAATACTTTGCAATAACAAAGAAATCGCCATCGGCAAATTGGGCAAGCAACATGCGAAGCATCAAAAGGTGCAAGCGTTTGCCGACATGCTCGTAAAAGATCACGGTGATTTCGTCGCCAAGCTGCAAAGCGCTTCGGTCGGTAGCGGACAAAGTGCGTCGCGACCGGCAGCTATTAACACCCCGACCACTGGTACCCGCCCTGGTGCCGTGACGACTTTGCCCGCAAACCCGGGTGAAAAGTCGAGTGAAATCGAAACTACGGTCGCCAAGCCGGTGATCTCGAATGCGCCGGGTTCCGAGATGCTCCAACTTCATCAAGAGATCGTCGATGAATGCCTGAAATCGGCTAAAAAAGATGCCGAAAAGCATAGCGGCGAAAAGTTCGACATGATGTTTGTCGGCTCGCAGATTGTCGCCCATAAGCAAATGCTGGGCATGGCCAAGGTTTTCGAACGCCATTCGTCGCCGGAACTTGCGAAGTTGTTCAAGGAATGTCAAGAAACGACCAGCGAACACCTTGCACACGCTGAGAAGTTGATTGAAGAACTTGCTGACAAGAAGCCGTCGGACAGCAAGCGTTAAGCTTCATGCTCGTTAACGGCGATCGCTCAGCAGTGGTAAGGTAAAAGAGAAGTCAAAGCTTCACAAAGCTCAACCCATGCAAAATGGGTTGAGCTTTGTTT
>JAYTAU010000196.1:0-4734 GCA_043737375.1 Planctomycetia bacterium | reverse complement strand
CCCTCGGCGGGGACGCCGAGGCTCTGGTTCCCTCGCCGAGGACGGCGAAGCTCTGATAGCTCTGACGTCCCATTCCCCATTCCCCATTCCCCATTAATATTCGTATCCGCTCTCCGAACTGCCGTCCATGCCCAACCGCATCACCAGTTCTTCGAACTGACGGGCGTACGCGTCGCTCGATGAGTGAACATGCTCGGCTTCGGTAATGAACTTCATCTGGTCGTTGCAGCGAATGCCGTGGCTCTTGAAGATCGACTCGAACTCTTTCAGGTTGTGCCCATACGCAATCAGCAGTTTGTGTTCGTCGAACTGTACTTCCAACGGAATGCCGGGGTTCAGCACGGCAATGCCGGTGCAACCGTCGTTGGTCAGCAGTTCTTCGTAGTCGTAGAGCATGCTCTTGAGCACCGGCAGGTCGATATGCTCACGATATAGATCGACATGCCCTTTGCTGTCGCGGTTGTGGCTGGTCTCAAGTACCACGTCGACTTCGGTTCCCAATGGATCGAGCAGATCGAGAAAGATCTCGAACAGTTTTTCGTTGGTCGCCGCGCCCATCACCACGGGCACGCGGGTCTTGGATTGTTCATCATGGTAAAAGTCGTGACGGAAGCCGGCCTTTGGCACGACTTGCAAGTCGTATGACGGACGCACGGCATCGGTTAGCACGAAGTCGCCGTAGCGAATCACGCCCAAATGCGCTTCGAGCTGCTCTTCGCTGAGCTGTTCGAAACTGCTGGTAGATTGGTTTTGCGTTCCGTCGCGAAAGACATTGCGAAAAAAACGCTTCAAAAAGCCCATCGGCGACCTCGATCTGATGATTCCGCGTCGTTGTAGTTCAAGCGTTGCCGCGGTGCCGCCGCTCGACTGGGTCAGTCGAACGGATTACCGAGTGTTCGCTACGGTGACATGTTTCTGGTTTTGTTCGCGGACAGCGTCCGCTCCTACATAATCCTGCAATCGCGGACGGTGTCCGCACTTTCCTGCATTCGCGGACGAAGTCCGCTCCTGCAAAACTCTAGGTCACAGCTACGATTCGCAATTTGGCGAGCGTCGTTGCGACTCAAATTGCTGTTTGCCGCCGCCGCTCAAGGCCGGAAAATCGGCATGGACGATCGACGGCTATTTGTTCAAGGCCGCTTGCGCATCGTGCGCGGCAGATCCCCCACGAGGCAGTCCCCGCGCAGAATGCTGCTTAACAAACTCTAGCACCGTGCTAGCAGCATGCATTTGCTTTGAGGTCGCGCGGGCAAATACTTGCCACACATATTGAGAAGGGCTAGCGGTTGATCGCGAATTTCCACTGCCAAACCACGGTCAGGGCAAGCGTTACGGCCGGCGGAGTAAATCGCGAGCGAGAAACCTCGCTTGCTGCGGACCCCGGCTTTAGGTACACGCTGTAACGATTATGCCCGAACTAGCGGTTAAGGGAGAATTCGCCATGCTACTTTCCGTCCTTGGGTCCAAGCGGCGGACCACCTTGTCGCTGCTCCTAATACTGCCTACGCTGGCGGTCGCTGGTTGTTCGCAAGAATCCGCGGGGTCGGCGACGCAGGATTTTTTCGGCCCCAATGCCGAGGCCCGTCATTCGTCCGGCGAACCGACGCCCGCAGTTCTTGCCGTCGTTGTCGAGCCGTCGGAAACGTCGGCCAAGGGGCACTTGCGCGAAACCTGGGACGTGCTGTTATTGGGCGGTGCCAAAGTTGGGTACAGTCGGACCACGACGACCGACCTGATCGAAGACAAACTGCCGCTCGTTCGCATCGAAAATACCAACCTGGTTGTCGTCAATCGGTCGGGCCAACGTACCGAACACACCATTGTTTCGAGTGAACTGGAAACGTCCCAAGGCGCATTGGTCCGCTTTCATACCGAACTGCAATCGGGCTCGAACCTGACCACGTTCGACGGCCGTGTCGAAGCGAACGAACTGGTTGTCGAAACCAAGACCGCCGGCAAAGTCATCACCGCGCGTAATCCCTGGCCGACCGCGGGCGGCGGTTTTCTGACCATCGAGCAGTCGATGCTCCGCCAACCGATGCGCGCCGGCGAGCGCCGCACGCTGACCGGTCTGATGGCCGTCGTCAATCAACCGGTCACCATGGAGCTGGTCGCCTCGGCCATCGAACCGACTGAACTGCACGACCACCGCGAAAACTTGCTGCGCGTCGATTGCAATGCCAAGCTGCCCGACGGCAGCAACATTACCGAACGGCTTTGGGTCAACCAACACGGCGTGATTCTCAAGCGGCAGATCGACGCCCTCAAGCAAGAGACTTACCGTACGACACGCGAGCGAGCCTTGGCCGATGTCGGGCCTGCCAAATTCGATTTGATGCTCGATACGACCGTACGGGTCAATCGGGCGATCGAAAGCCCTCACGCCACACGACGCGTCCGCTACCGTGTGCAACTGGCGGGCAATGACCCGGCGCAGGTGTTTGCCTCGGGTCTGTCGCAAGCTTTGGTTCCGCTCGACAATCGCACCGCCGAAATTACGGTTCGCGCCATCCGCCCGACCATAGTTGCCGACAGCAACAACACCGCTGTGAAAGTTGCCCCGATCAAACCACCGACCGCCGACGACACCGAGCCGAACAACCTGATTCAAAGCGATTACCCCAAGATCGTAGCACTTGCCAATGAAATTGCCGGATCAGAAACCGACCCTTGGCAAATTGCCTTGCGCTTCGAATCCCACGTGCAAAAACATATTCAGCGGCCGAATTACTCACAGGCCTTCGCTACTGCGGCCGACGTAGCTGACCAGGGCGAAGGAGACTGTACCGAACATGCCGTGCTGCTGGCGGCGCTCTGTCGGTCGCGGGGCATTCCGGCACGCGTGTCGATCGGGTTAATTTACATCTCGGCCGCGCAAGGTTTCGGCTATCACATGTGGAACGAAGTCTGGATCGACGGACGCTGGATTCCGCTCGATGCCACGTTGGCGCATGGGGGCATCGGCGCGGCACACCTAAAATTGGCCGACAGCAGCCTGCGCGGCACGACGGCGTTCAGCACGTTCCTTAGTGTGTCTCAAGTAATCGGGCAGTTGAAGATCGAGATTCTAGAGGTCGAGTGAGCGACCCTTAGAGCCTCGCTGTCCTCAGCGAGGGACCTTCCTCATATTGCTAATTGTTCGATAACCACTAGTCCTCTCATTTCGTGAACCGCTGCTGGGCGATGTAGCGGAACGCGTTGTGAAAGTACAACTCGTTCCAGATCGACTTCACACTGCCGCCGACAGCCCACCAACGGCTGTCGACGACTTCGATGTCTTTCAGAGTCTCGTTGTTCCTCAGAGCCTTGCTGTCCTCAGCAAGGGAACCGTCTGCGAGTATGTTTCCCTCGCCGGGGACGGCGAGGCTCTAAACGCAATTTCTGCGTTGAGCCGCTGCTCGACTTCTAGCTCTCGCTTGGCGCTTTCCCCCACGTTGGTGTGGCTCGCCACGGGGCATTGCGACCTCTGCAACGCGCAGCAAGCACAGCCGCCTCAATTTTTACGCTTCTTTTACAAAGCTCGTGCGCGCGTATGACATTGATTCCTACCCAGCTCTCTATGATTCATCCGACGTTAATAGACATACGACGGAGCAATGAACACGGAGCGGTAGTCAGATGGCCACGGTTGAATATCCCAGCACCAAACAACGACATTCTCATAGCAATCCCGAGTCGATCCCCTCTGCGCGGATCGGTTCTGATCCGGTTCAGCCCGCGTTGGACGATCTGCTGGCACCGACGATGGAGTTGGACCACGACGCCGAAGCGATCGAACTCGGTAAAAACCCCTGGTCGCGCGGCATCGACTGGCCGGTGACGATCTGGATTGCCTTTGTGCATGTGTTTGCCCTCGGCGCGATACCTTATTTCACCTGGAAGGCGTTCGCGGCGTTCGTATTTTTGTCGTGGGTGACTGGCAGCCTGGGCGTCTGCATGGGCTACCATCGCCTGCTGACGCACGGCAGTTTTCAGACTTACAAGCCAATTCGTTGGTTCTTCGCATGGCTCGGCGGCATGTCGGGCGAAGGCTCGGCGATTACCTGGGTCGGCAATCACCGCAAGCATCATGCGCACAGCGATAAAGAGGGGGATCCGCATTCGCCGCGCGATGGGGCGTGGTGGTCGCATATGCTCTGGTTTATGCCCAATCATGGTGCCAAGTGGCATGACGACGTGACCGCCAAGTACGCGCCCGACTTGGGTAAAGACCCGGTGATGGTGTTTCTGCACAAGACGTTTTTGGTTTGGCATTGGGTGTTTGGCGTGGCGTTGTTCTTTGCCAGCCAGGCGATTTGGGACACGTACACCGCTTGGTCGATGGTCTTTTGGGCGGTGTTTTTGCGGACGGTATTTGTGCTGCATGTGACTTGGTTCGTGAATTCGGCGACGCACCTGTGGGGCTATCGCAACTACAAAACCAGCGACGATAGCACGAACTTATGGTGGGTCGGACTGTTGGCCTTCGGCGAAGGTTGGCACAACAACCATCATGCGTACCAACGCATGGCACGGCACGGCCACAAGTGGTGGGAGATCGACATTACCTACTGGGCGATTTGGCTGATGGAGAAAACCGGCCTGGCTTGGAACGTGGTCCGCAAAATTCCGAAGCACCAGAAACCGGCGTAAGCGGCAAATTACAAAAAAGCGAATTACAAATTACGAACTAGAAGTCAGAGCCTCGGCGTCCCCGCCGAGGGATTTACAGTACGCTGCTCCCTCGGCGGGGAC
>JAYTAU010000195.1:0-1834 GCA_043737375.1 Planctomycetia bacterium | reverse complement strand
ATGCTCACCGTCGCCGGCTATGTGCTGCGTAATAAGCTGCGCGGCGTCGAGCGATACCCGCTGGTTTTGATGCTAGAGCCGCTGTTTCGCTGTAATCTGGCTTGCGCCGGTTGCGGCAAGATTCAGCATCCGGTCAACATTTTGCGCAAGCACTTGTCGCCCGAACAGTGTTTCGAAGCGGTCGATGAATGCGGCGCGCCAATGGTTTCGATCCCCGGCGGCGAGCCGCTACTGCATCCGCAAATGGCCGAGATCGTCGCCGGTTTGGTCGCCCGCAAAAAGTACGTTTACTTGTGTACCAACGCGTTGAAGCTCGAAGAGTCGCTCGCGCAGTTCAAACCTTCCAAGTACTTTTCGTTCTCGGTGCATTTGGATGGACCCCGTGAGGAGCACGATCGCGCGGTCTGTCGCGAAGGTACGTACGATATCGCGGTCAACGCGATCAAGGCAGCGCTGCGAGCCGGTTTTCGCGTGACCACCAATTCGACGTTGTTCAACGACGCCGATCCGGAAGTGATGCGCGGGTTCTTCGATACGCTAATGGAACTCGGCGTCGAGGGCATGATGATCTCGCCAGGTTACGGTTACGAGAAAGCTCCTGACCAAGCTCACTTTCTCAAGCGCGCGCAAACGACGAATCTGTTTCGCCGGTTGCTGAGCAATCCCAACAAGCGTTGGAAGTTTAATCAGTCGCCGCTGTTCTTGGAATTTTTGAAGGGCGACTACGAGTTGGAATGCACACCGTGGGGCACGCCGACTTATAATCTGTTCGGCTGGCAGAAGCCCTGCTACTTGCTCGATGAGGGGTATGCTTCCACGTTCAAAGAACTGATGGAAAACACCGCCTGGGAACATTACGGTCGCAAGAGCGGCAACTCCAAGTGCCAAGACTGCATGGTGCACTGCGGCTATGAGCCATCGGCCGTGACGGCGACTTTCAATTCAATGCGGGGGCTACTGACCACGGCGCGGCTGACGCTGTTTGGGGCGAAGCGGTCGCGCGCAGGATCGGTGCCTATCACCGCGGGCGGCAGCAAGTCCGAATGCACCATTGCATCGACTCGCTTCGATCAGCCATCGTGCGCATCGCCGCTCGGCCCCGTGTATCAAATCGGTCGAATCAGCCCGACTCGACCGAACGCCGTTGCGTCAAAAGGCGAGTCTCTCGTAGGTTAGGCTTTTGCCTGACATGCAGCATTCGTAGCTTGACTTTGCGACCCCTTTAACACTGCGTCGTTCCGCACGCTCGTCAGGCTGAAGCCCGACCTAGGTTCGACCGGGTTACGCCGAGCGAGTACAATACATTTCGTCGACACTGTCGGCATTGTAGCTATTGCGAGGGACAGTCCGATGGCAAAAACATTTCGAGCGATCTACGAAAACGGGGTCTTTCGGCCGATTGAAAAGATCGATCTGCCTGAACATTCGGAAGTTACCATCGAGTTAGAGCCGATCGATCCAGACTTAGCAAATTTGCTAGCCGTTGACCCAGCGTCCATGCAGTCGATCTACGACTTGTTGTGCGAAGAGTTCGACTCGGGTCAGACCGACTTGGCCGCTCGACACAATGAGCATCAGCCATGAAATATGTTTTCGCCGACACCGTCGGACTATTGGCACGGTGGGATACTAAAGATCAATGGCATTCCGTTGCTAGAATGGCTCTCGATCGGGTGCTCCGAAACAACTCACTTGTTTTGACCACTAGCTACGTATTACTGGAATGCGGCAACGCGTGCGCTCGAACGCCATTTCGATCGATTGTAGCTCGTGTACGTCAAGAACTAGAGGGTAAAAAACTCTTAGTTGTGCCGACTCCCGACGATTGGAAACT
>JAYTAU010000194.1:0-4749 GCA_043737375.1 Planctomycetia bacterium | reverse complement strand
GCTACCAGCGCCTGAAAAAGAAAACGTTTGAGTTGACCGAGTTCTTGGTCGATGTGCTGAAGGTTGAAACCATCGCGGGGCATTATCCGCATCAGGTCGGCTTGCACCAAAGTTGTCACGGGCTACGCGAACTTCGACTGGGCAGCAGCAGCGAACTGGTCGAACAACCGTTCAACAAAGCGAGGCAGTTGCTCGCCGGACTCGATGGCATTCAGTTCTCGCAACTTACCCGGGCGGATGAATGCTGTGGCTTTGGAGGGACGTTTGCCGTCAGCGAAGAAGCGGTGAGTTGTATGATGGGGGACGATCGCGTCCACGATCACGAGACCGCCGGCACGCGCGTGCTGACGGCCAACGATATGTCGTGCCTGATGCATTTGCAGGGGTTGATCGTGCGTCAAAAGAAGCCGATTAAAGTTTTGCACATCGCCCAAGTTTTGATGGCGGCGATTCGACAAGCCAGCGCGCGATCGACTCCGGGGACTAACGTCCCCGGCTCGCCGGAACACACAAGTCTCAAGTCCCTGACCCCTAGCCCCTAGCCCCTTGCAAACCGGTCATCCTCCCAAAGCCGCCGCCTTTGTCGCCGACATCGATCGCGCGCACTGGCACGATGCGGCGCTCTGGTTTGTGCGGGTCAAACGCGATCGCGCGGCGCAGACATTGCCCGAGTGGGAGACGCTGCGTGAGGCGGCTTCGGCGATCAAACAAAATACCGTCGCTCACTTGGCGGACTACCTCGAACAGTTCGAGGCGAACGCCACGCGACTGGGCATCAAAGTGCATTGGGCCACGGATGCGGTCGAGCACAATCGCATCGTGCTTGAGATTTTACAGCAGCATAACGTTCAGCGGGTTTGCAAAAGCAAGTCGATGCTCACCGAAGAGTGCCACTTGAATCCATACCTCGAACGGCATGGCATCGAAGTGGTCGATACCGATCTGGGCGAGCGGATCGTGCAACTGGCCAAGCAGCCCCCCAGCCATATCGTGCTGCCTTGTATTCATGTCAAGAAGGAAGAGATCGGCGAATTGTTCCATGAGCATTTGGGGACCGACCGAGGCGCGTCAGATCCGAAGTACCTGACCGAGGCCGCGCGGCAACACTTGCGTGAAAAATTTCTGGCGGCCGAGGCGGGCATCACCGGGGTGAACTTCGCCATCGCCGAGACCGGCGGTTTCGTCGTCTGCACCAACGAAGGCAACGCCGATCTCGGCGCGTCGCTGCCCAAGCTGCATATTGCCTGTATGGGGATCGAGAAGATCATTCCGCGGGCGAAAGATTTGGCCGTGTTTCTGCGCTTACTCGCTCGCTCGGCGACAGGCCAGCCGATTACGACCTATTCGTCGCATTTTCATGGCCCCATGGCGGGCGGCGAGCTGCACATTGTGCTGGTCGATAACGGTCGCAGCAATATTGTCGGCAGCGACGACTTTCGCCGCTCGTTGAATTGCATTCGTTGCGGGGCCTGCATGAACACCTGCCCCGTCTATCGTCGCAGCGGCGGCCACAGCTACGAGACCACGGTGCCCGGCCCGATCGGGTCGATACTGGCTCCCGCGCGAGACCCCAAGAAATTTGCCAGCCTGCCACATGCGTGCAGCCTGTGCGGATCGTGTACCGATGTCTGCCCGGTGAAGATCGATTTGCATCATCAGTTGTTGACGTGGCGGCGCGAGATTGCCGTCGCCGGGTATCTGCCGTGGTCGAAGCGGTTGGGCATGAAGCTGATGAGTATCGTTTTGCGGAACGTCTGGCTATACACCATAGCCGGCAAGCTCGGGCGATTCTTCGTACCCAAACTGCCGCGGTTCTTGGTTTACAATCGGCTCAACCCGTGGGGCAAACAGCGCGAGCTACCGCCGGTGCCCAAGCAAAGTTTCCGCGAGCTGTATCGCGAGCGAAAAGTGAATAGCCACAGAGAACACGGAGAGCGCAGAGAAGTTGAAAGTGCACCAATCGATTGACCAAACGAAACTACTGATCCCAGATCCCTGACCCCTTGCCTTCTCCGTGCCTCCGCGTCTCCGTGGTAAAATCTGCCTTCATGCCTTCTAGCAAAGACATTATTCTAAAATCACTACGGGCACAAAACGCGCCTGACGTTGCGCTGCCCGAGGTGGCGACCGGTCCTTGGATCACCTACGAGAATACAACCCAGCAATTTGCCGCGGTGCTGCAAGGCGTCGGCGGGCACTGCGTCGAAGTTGAAACCGTCGCGGATCTCGTTGCCGAGCTCGAACGCAATGTGCACTTCGCGTCCGCTGCAAAAATCTGTTCACTGGTCCCTGGCGTATCGAGCCGCGCTGTCGATCTATGTGCAATCGACGATCCGCATGACCTCAAAGACATCGACTTTGCGCTATTGCCTGGCGAGTTTGCCGTGGCCGAAAACGGCGCGGTGTGGGTCACCGATCAACATGTACGGCACCGGGTCCTTTATTTTTTACCGCAACATTTGGCCTTTGTCGTGCGGGCCGACGCGGTGTTGGATAATATGCACCAAGCATACGAGCGATTGCAAATCGGAAATGGACTTCTCGGAACAAGATTGCTCGGCGATAGTCCGCGAGGAGCTGGGCAATTCGGCGCATTTGTGTCTGGGCCATCCAAAACCGCCGATATCGAACAATCGCTGGTCATCGGCGCTCACGGAGCTCGGTCGTTGACGGTGTTTTTGTTGAAACGATAGCTTTTGCGAAGCGTCAGGCTGTGCGAGGATACCTCTAAGCGTTTAGTCCCCAGCGAAGCCGGGGGCTGAGACGTGCCGTATCGCGCAAATAACTGCTCGTCGCCGCGCATCAGTGTGTTGCGTCGTCGTATGCAGTACGATGTCCGTACTGGGTGAATCGGCAATCCACTTGCGGAACCAGATTCTTAATCAGTGGAGTACTTATGCACGAGTCCAGTTCTCATCGGTCAAGCGGTCAACGTATCCTGTCGGTAATCCTTGCTGCGACTGCAATCTCTACCGCATCACTTTATGCCGCCGAGGCCGACAACGCTTCTGAAAAGCCATCCAGATCCGCCAAAACCAAGTACAACGTGTTGTTTGTCGTCTCCGATGATCTGAGTACCAATCTGGGTTGCTATGGCGACCCGATGATCAAGACACCGCATATCGATCGCTTGGCCCAGCGCGGCGTTCGCTTCGATCGCGCATACTGCCAGTTCCCGTTGTGTAACCCCAGCCGGGTTTCGTTTATGACCGGCTTGCGTCCCGATACTAACGGCGTGCAAGAAAACCAAACGCAACTCCGCAAAAACCTTCCCGACGTGGTCACACTGTCGCAGTGCTTTTCCCAACACGGTTACTTTGCCGCGCGGGTGGGAAAAATTTACCATTACGGCGTACCGGCGCAAATCGGCACCGATGGAATGGACGACCCGAAGTCGTGGCAATTGGTCGTCAATCCCAAGGGACATGACAAGGACAACGAAGATACCATTACGAATTATACTTCGAGCAAAGGTCGCGGACTTGGCGCGGCAATCGCTTGGCGTCAGGACGATAGTCCCAGTGCCGAGCAAACCGACGGGAGGATCGCAACCGAAGCCATTAAGCTGCTTGCTCAGAACAAAGACAAACCATTCTTTCTGGCGGTTGGGTTTTTTCGCCCGCATGTTCCTTGCGTAGCAACAAAAGAATTTTTTGATCTGTACTCGACCGAGCAAGTCAAGCTACCCTCCGAACCGGCCGAGCATCTCAAGAAAATTCCGCCCGTTGCATTGGTGGTCAAGCCGGCGAATTACGGTCTGGATGATGAGAAAATGCGGACGTTCAAGCGCGCTTATCTGGCCAGTGCGAGTATGATGGACGCACAACTGGGGCGGCTGCTCGATTCGCTCGACGACTTGAAGTTGGCCGATAAAACGATCGTGGTGTTCTTAGGAGATCACGGCTGGCTACTGGGTGAGCATGGCCAGTGGCAGAAGAGGAGCTTGTTCGAACAATCGGCCCGGGTTCCGCTGGTCATCTATGTCCCCAATGCCAAAGGAAACGGCTCGGCAAGCGTACGGACGGTCGAACTCGTTGATTTGTATCCGACGCTGGCCGACATTTGCGGACTGAAAATGCCTACGAACTTGGAAGGAAAAAGCCTGCGACCGTTGCTGGATAATCCGAAAGCCGCTTGGGACAGGCCGGCATTTACCCAGGTGACGCGCGGCGGCGCGAACGCTCGCATCATGGGCCGCAGCGTACGCACCGAGCGATATCGTTACACCGAGTGGGCCGATGGCAAGCAAGGAGTCGAACTGTACGATTATCAGACCGATCCGCAAGAACTGAATAATTTGGCTGACTCGGCCGAGCAGCCCAAAACGATTGCCGAATTAAAGCCGTTGCTACAGAAGCCGAAGCCTTAGATCTTGCTGGAGTTTGCGATCGCTACTGACGCTACCCAGCCGCAATCGCCGCTGCCGATCGACGAGGTTCTGCCGGCACTCGTCGCATCGTTACGATTGAATCCGTCGGCAGTTCTGCAAGCCCCGACCGGTGCCGGTAAAACGACGCGCGTCCCGTCGGCACTGCTTCACGCAGGTTTAGCCGGCGACAATTTGATTGTGCTGTTGCAGCCGCGTCGTCTAGCTGCCCGCGCGGCGGCAGCGCGAATTGCCGAAGAACAGGCGGATCGGCTATCAAACTCGGGCCAACTGGGCGATTTGATCGGATACCAAGTTCGTTTCGAAAAACGCTGTAGCGCGCGTACGCAAATCCTGGTCGTGACCGACGGCATCTTTCTGCG
>JAYTAU010000193.1:0-11577 GCA_043737375.1 Planctomycetia bacterium | reverse complement strand
GATCATCATCAACATCGGGCTTCAAAAGGGGATTATCTCCGAGGAACTATTTGCCGTGCTGGTCATCATGGCAGTCGTGACAACGCTGATGACAGTGCCGGTGTTCGATCTGCTGGTCGGAAAGCACGGAAAACCTGCGGCCGAGAGGCATCCGGCTTCCGTTGGCGATTAGTCCTTCTGACCCGAGAACGAACCAATTGCGGCACGCCCTCAGCCGTGGCGGGGTTTCTGGCGTCACATCTAGCGATTGTTCGCACGCTACCCAATCGTCAACAATTACCCGATCATACAGGTCCGATCTAACTACTTGCCCAACTTAGAGTTATGAATGAACCCTCGCAAAGGAACAAAGCATTTCCTTTAGGTTGCTGAATGAATTCATTCACTATTTGCTTGCATTCATGCATATTGCGTGTCATAATCGTTATCAGACGCGGCAGTTCTTGGGAGAATGGCTTCTGTGGTCGAAGATCGACGAACCCGACTGCTCGAATTAGTTAGGGTGCGCGGTTTTGCCTCGCTGCCTGAATTGGTCGATTCGCTGCAAGTCTCGGAATCGACGGTTCGCAGAGACCTAGATTACTTGGAGGAAGTCGGCTCGGCGAAGCGAACGCATGGCGGGGTGTTTTACACCGGCACTTCGCCCAAGCTGCCACACTTCGACGAGCGCCAGCCTTCGCAATGGGAGAAAAAACGCGCGATCGCTCAGAAGGCAGTCGAGCTAATCGAAGATGGCGACACGCTGCTGCTGGACGGCGGCACCACCACTTACGAGCTGGCTCAACTACTGATCGGTCGACCTCTGCAAATCGTCACCAACTCACTGCCGGTCGCCAATTTGTTTGCCTCGAATATGAATACCGACTTGGTGCTGATGGGCGGATATGTCTACCCGCGAACCGGCGTCGCACTGGGACCTTATACCAACGAGATGCTGGGACACCTGAACGTTCGCAAGACGATTCTCAGCGTGTCGGGCATCAACAATCGTGGCTATTACAACAACAACCTGCTGCTGGTCGAAACCGAACGCGCGATGATGGAAGCAGCTGATGAAGTGATCGTAGTTGCCGACAGCACAAAGTTTGGCCGGCAAAGCTTGGCACACCTTTCGTCGCTCGGTGCTGTGCAACATTTGGTGGTCGACGATGGGTTGAGCGAAGAGTGGAAACAAAAACTGACGACTGCCGGCGTGCAGGTGCTGATCGCGCCGACGCCCAAGCCCGCGCAAGACCTCAACCCGGTCGCGCCAACTGAACACTGAACACTGAACACTGCGTATCGCATGTCCACTGCCACGTTAAATAGAAACCCTTTAGATCGAATTGCGGTCGAACGCATCGTGCGCGAGATCGTGTTGGGCGCTAAGGTTGCTCCGCCCAACACACCGAAGCTCGTTGTCAGTATCTCAGCGCGGCATTGTCATCTGACCGACGAGCATGTCGAAATCTTGTTTGGCCCAGGCCGAAAATTGACGATCGGCAAGCCGCTGTTTCAGGACGGCTTTTTTGCCGCCGAAGAAACGGTGATGATTGTCGGGCCTAATAAGCGCCGGATGCTGCCGAGTGTCCGCGTGTTGGGACCGACGCGGCCCGCCAGCCAGGTGGAGTTGGCATTCACCGACAGTATCTCACTGGGCATTGAAATCCCGGTTCGCGCCAGCGGCAAGATCGCCGGCACGCCAGGCTGCGTGATGGTCGGCCCCGCCGGAGTGGTCGAACTGAAAGAAGGCGTCATCCGCGCCGAACGACACGTGCACATGAATCAAGAACACGCCAGGTTTTATGGCGTGAAGAATGGCGACCGCATGAGTCTGCGAATCGTTTCATCGTGTACCACGTTGTTCGAAGATTTGCTGGTCCGTGCCGATGAGACCAGTAAGCTCGAAGTGCATATGGACACCGACGAAGGCAACGCGGCCGATCTGGATCATGCGACCGGCGTTGAATTGATCAAGCAGAAGTAACAGCGAGCGGCCGGGTTTACCCTGGTCGTGATTTAAAAGCCCTAACCTTACCGCAGCGCAAACGTAAACGAAGCACCCTCACCGCTCGTTCCTCGCTGCCTCTCCCAGAGGGAGAGGGTTATGTCAGGAACGATTAGCGATAAGCGAAGATTGATTGTCAGGTTCGAGTTTTGGATTTGTTCCCTTTTTAATTTTGGAGTGCGCAATGGCAAAAGTGCAAGAAGCGCTCGGCATGATCGAAACCAAGGGCTTTATCGCCTTGGTCGAAGCCAGCGATGCAATGATGAAGGCCGCGAACGTTGAGTTTCTCGGCTGGGACAAAGTCGGCAGTGGGCTGGTCACTGCGTTCGTAACAGGTGATGTGGCCGCGGTCAAAGCCGCTACCGATGCCGGCGCCAACGCAGCGGGTCGCATCGGCGAAGTGGTCAGCGTGCAAGTCATCCCGCGTCCGCACGAAGATCTGGACGTGGTTCTGCCGATCGGTCGTGCGACAAGCAAAGGCAGCGACTGAGGGCGGGCACGTTGCGATAACTTCGCTCGGGGGACTTACGTCCTCCCGCTCGCCGTGATTATTTGTCCCTAACCCCTGACTCCTAAATCCTAACCCCTCATTTCTTATGGCAAACGCGATTGGATTGATTGAAACGAAGGGACTTGTCTCCCTGGTCGAAGCGACCGATGCCATGGCCAAAGCCGCCAATGTGCAAATTGTCAAACGTGTCTCGATCGGCGGAGGTCTGGTGACCACGGTCGTGACAGGCGATGTCGGCAGCGTGCGCGCCGCCGTCGAGGCCGGCGCAGCAGCCGCTCAACGAGTGGGCGAACTAATCGGCAGCCATATCATTCCGCGTCCTGCCGATGGGCTGGCCGCCGCTTACTTTAGCTAGGACTGAAAACCGATCATGAAGATCCTGGTTGCCAATCTCGGCTCGACAAGCTTTAAGTACCGGCTGTTCGATATGACCACCGAGCGCCAACTGGCGCGCGGCGCTGTCGAAAGAATCGGCGAACGCATCGGTACTCAGAGCAGTCGTTGCTTTGTCGAGATCGACAACCACAAACAAGAGCTGACAGCGTCGGTGCCCGACCATGCGGTGGCGGTACAGAAGTGTCTCGAGCAATTGACCGATCCGTTACACGGTTGTTTGCAGGATGCCGGCGAAGTTTCGGCCATCGGTTTCAAGGCCGTACACGGCGGTTACATCAGCGGAGTGCAGCGGGTCACGCCCGAGGTGCTCTCGGCGATGGAGTCGATGAACTCGGTTGCTCCGGCGCACAATCCGCCCTATATCGCGGCCATGCGACTGCTCAGTCAGAAGTTGCCGGGCATTCCATTGGTGGCGGCGTTCGAGACCGGTTTTCATGCGACCATTCCCGAGCGATTGCGAAGTTACGCGGTCCCCCATCACTGGGCCGAGCAACATCAGATTCGCCGCTGGGGTTTTCATGGAGCCAGTCATCGGTACATCGCGGGACGAACGGCTGAACTGTTGGGCCGCGAAAACCTGCGAGTGATTTCGTGTCATCTGGGCGGGTCGAGTTCGATCTGCGCGATTCGGGGCCGGCAAAGCGTGGCCACTAGCATGGGCATGAGTCCGCAAACCGGGCTGCCGCACAACAATCGCGTTGGCGATTTCGATCCGTTTGCGCTACCGATATTGATGCAAGCGACCGGCAAGTCGTTGGATGAGTTGCTCAACGAACTGGCCGATCATAGCGGGCTGTTGGGTATCAGCGGATTGAGCGGCGACGTGCGCGATTTAGAAAACTCGGCGGCACAAGGTAACGCCCGCGCGCAATTGGCGCTTGACGTGTTCACCACTGCGGTGCGGCATTTTATCGGCGCGTATTTAGTTGAGTTAGGCGGTGCCGATGCGATTGTGTTCACCGGGGGCATTGGTGAAAACAGCGAGACGGTTCGCACCGCGGTTTGTGAGCGGTTGCAAGAACTCGGCATTGAGCTCGATGCGACGGCCAACAACGCGGCCCGCGGCGAGGCACGTGTGAGTATTGCCGGTAGCCGTGTGCAAGTTTGGATCATGCCGACGAACGAAGAGTTGGTCGTGGCGCGGCAGACGCAAGAGTTGCTAGAAGCAACTCAGCTAGATTGACGAATGTCTAATAATTTGAAGTATTCAGTTGTCAGTTGTATTACAAGGGCGGGCCGGTGGCCGCGCCGCTAAGCAGCCGTGTTCGTCATGCGTTGTTCGTCCTTCGTAATTTGTAATTCGTAATTCCACGCGGTCGTCTATGTTCATTGCAAAAGTCACCGGTTCGGTCGTCGCGACACAAAAAGTCGAATCGATGGTCGGTCGCAAACTGCTGGTCGTCGAACCGTATCGGCTCGACCCCGAGAATCGCAGCACGATGATCGGCACCGGACGAACGTTCGTTGCGGTAGACACCGTCGGCGCGGGCGAAGGCGAATACGTGCTGATCACGCAGGGATCAAGCGCGCGACTCACGCCTGAGACTAAACAATTGCCGATCGACTGCGTGATTATCGGACTGATCGATACGGTCAGCATTGATCAGCAGCAAGTCTTTAATCGCAATCAAGAATGACAAACCACCGCTGACTCAGAACCGCCAGCAGATCAGCTTGAGAACAAGCCGGCTCTGACAACTACCGATCAATTTACTGCAAACTTCAGCCCTTATACATATGCAAGCTACCGAACAGCTCATTCGCAACGTCGTCCAACAGGTGCTGTCGCAAATGCAAAGCGGCGCGCACGCCGGCAACGGTCGCGGCTACGCCGGCCGGCACGGTGTTTTTCACGATGTGAATGAAGCGGTTGAAGCCGCGACGAACGCGTTTGAACAGCTCAGCGAACGGACCATCGCCGATCGTAAACGCATCATCGATCACATTCGCCGCATCTCGATCGATCAATGCGTCGAGTTGGGTACGATGGAAATGGAAGAGACCAAAATCGGTCGTCTGGTTCATAAAATCGAGAAGTTGAAAACGCTCGGCGAGCGCACGCCTGGCGTCGAGTTCATGCGTAGCGAAGTCTTTAGCGGCGACCACGGGCTGGCTGTGATCGAACATGCTCCGTTCGGAGTCATCGGCGCCATCACCCCGGTAACCCATTCGCTCCCGACCATCACTGGCAACGCGGTCAGCATGATCGCGGGCGGCAACACCGTAGTCGTCAATCCGCATCCTAGCGGCAAGCGCGTCGCGGTCGAAGGAGTCCGCAGGTTTAACGAGGCGATCTATCGCGATCTTGGCATCGACAATTTGATTTGCGTGATTGCCGAACCGACGATCGAGTCGGCCGATGCCCTGTTCAAACATCGCGGCGTGAAGTTGATCTGCGTGACCGGCGGGCCGGCCGTCGCGCGGGCCGCGTTGCAATCCAGCAAGCGAGCCATCGTCGCCGGACCTGGCAATCCGCCCGTGGTGGTCGACGAAACGGCCGATTTGGATCGTGCGGCACGAGCCATCATTCTTGGCGCTTCGTATGACAACAATCTATTGTGCATTTCCGAGAAAGAAGTGTTCGTGGTGGCATCGGTGTTCGATCGGATGATGGATGCCATGGATCGCGCCGGAGCGGTGCGGCTCAACTCGCGAGAGATCGACGCACTGACCAAAAAAGCGATCGTCTCGACCGGTGAAGGCGAACACAAACACGACGTGGCCTGTAAGGAGTTCATCGGACAAGATGCCGCCGTGCTGGCTCGCGTTGCGGGTCGAAACATTGCCCCGAAGGTGGAACTGATTTTCGGCGAAACGGACGAGCACAACCCGTTTGTCCCCGTCGAACAGATGATGCCCTTTGTACCGTTCGTGCGCGTGCGCGATGTGGACGAAGCGATCGCCAAGGCTAAGCACTACGAGCATGGCTTTCGGCATACCAGCATCATTCATAGCAACAACGTTCGCAACATGACCAAGATGGGCCGCGCGCTGGACACCACGCTGTTCGTCAAGAACGGACCGTGCATGGCGGCGCTGGGCCTGGGCGGCGAAGGTTATTTATCGTTCTCGATTGCGACCCCAACCGGCGAAGGCGTAACCACCCCGTTGACGTTCACGCGCGAACGTCGCTGCTCGCTGATCGATGATTTGCGAATCCTCGGCAAGGCGTAGGCGACGCAAACGAACGGCTGCTTAGCGGCGCGGCCACCGGCCAGCGTTTTAAGAACTGCAGCTAACCACTGAAAACAGAACCCTGAACACTTGCATGCAAATCGGCAAAGTCATCGGCACTGCAACATCGACCGTTAAGCACGCGTCGATGAACGGTTGGAAGTTGTTGATCGTGCAGACGTACGGGACTGATGGTCGCACGCCAGACGGTGACCCGCAATTGGCGGTCGATCGTTTAGGCGCAGGCCGCGGTGAACGTGTGCTACTGACCAGCGATGGCGCGGGAACCAGAGAACTACTTAAAAGCGATACGACTCCGGTCCGCTGGAGCGTGATGGGCGTGGTGGACGATTGAGGAAACAAAGTGCGGAATGCGGAGTTGGGAGTGCGGAGTAAATTTCGAACGCTCGTTCGCAACTGAAAACTGAAAACTGAACACTAAGCTCCATGCGCATCGGAAAAATCATCGGCACTCTGACACTCTGTCGCTGGCATCCGGCACTCAAGGCCGGGCGCTATCGACTTGCAGTACCGTTGACGATGGCCAACCTGACGGGCAATTCAACTGCAATGGCCGAAGAATTCGTAGTTTATGACGAGCTTGGTGCCGGCATCGACGACCTGATTGCGATGAGCGAAGGTGGCGAGGCCGCGCAGCCATTTCGACCCGATATTAAACCCGTCGATGCCTACAACGCGGCGATCCTCGATCAAATCGATCTCTAAGTTACGTTATTCCCACAAGACACCAAGAGTACCGAGGCAACCGGAAAAAATACTACCACAGAGACACGGTGGCGCGGAGACAACGAATGAATCATAAAGTCCTCAATTAAAATTTTGCTTTCCTCCGCGTCTCTGTGCCTCCGTGGTTCACCGAGTTGATTCTTTCTCGTGACCTCAGTGGTTCAACTAAAATTAGCGAGTGACCATGAACCTGCATCAGCTCAAAGAAGAAATCTGCGACATCGGCCGGCGAATCTACAACAAAGGATTCGCGGCCGGCAACGACGGCAATATTTCGTTCCGCCTAAGCGAGAACGAGGTGCTCTGCACGCCGACCATGATCTCGAAAGGCTTCATGAAGCCGAGCGACTTGTGTACGGTCGACATGGAAGGCAAACAGCTTAGCGGCAACCGCACTCGGACCAGCGAAGTGCGTTTGCATTTGGCCATCATGAAGGCTCGGCCCGAAATCAAAAGCGTCGTGCATTGTCATCCGCCGCACGCCACCGCGTTTGCCATCGCACGCGAACCGATTCCGCAATGCGTGCTGCCCGAAGTGGAAGTGTTTCTCGGCGACGTGCCAATCACGAAGTACGAGACCCCTGGCGATCAGGCGTTTGCCGACACGATTCTGCCGTTTGTACACAAGAGCAACGTGATCATTTTGGCGAACCACGGCACGGTCAGCTTTGGCGAGACGGTGGAAAAGGCTTACTGGTGGACGGAAATTCTCGACGCGTATTGCCGCATGTTGATGCTGGCAAAAGATCTCGGCCGGGTGACGTACTTTACCGAAGGAAAAGCGCGAGAACTTCTGGACCTGAAAACCAAATGGGGCTACACCGACGCGCGACTGCAACCGGGCATGGAGAATTGCGATATCTGCGCAAACGATGTGTTTCGGGATAGTTGGAGTCATGCGGGTGTCGAACGCAAGGCGTTTGAGCCTCCGCCGCCGATGGGCGCCAAGGCGCTAGCGATGAGCACTGCGAATGCGCCGTACTCGTCGGCGAATGGTGCTGCAAGCAACGGTGACGCAGTCAGCGGCGCGACAACAACCGCCGATCAAGAAGCATTGATCCGTGCCATCACCGAACAAGTCATGGCCGCATTAAGCAAGTAATGCCGTCTAGCCGAATAGGTTCTCAATCCCGATCCTTAAGCCTCTAGCCTCACATCCCATGAAAGTTAGCATTATCGGCGGCGGCGGATTGGTCGGATCATGCACGGGCTTTGCCTTGCAAGCCGGCGGCATCGTCCGCGAAATCGCTATGCTCGACGCCAATGCCGAGGCCGCCGCCGGGCAAGCGCTCGATCTGCTGCACGGTACTTCGCTGATGGCCGATCAAATAATCAAGTCAGGCGGCTACGAGCAAATTCCTGACAGCGATGTGCTTTGCATCACAGCCGGTCTGCGTCGCAAGCCCGACGAAAGCCGGCTCGATTTGATCAATCGCAACGTCGATTTGTTCTTGGGCATTTTGACTGAGATCGCGAAAGTCGGCACCAAGCCCAATGCGATCGTGGTCGTTGTTTCGAACCCGGTCGATGTGTTGACGTATCTGGCCGCGAAAAAATTGAAGCTACCCGTGCAGCAAGTGATCGGCCTGGGCACGCAGCTCGACACGTTGCGATTTCGCAGTTTGATCGCCGACAAACTTTCCGCACCGCCCACGCAAGTCGCTGCGCTGATTCTGGGCGAGCATGGCGACAGCATGGTGCCGATTTGGTCGAGCGCCACGATCGGCGGGCTGCCGCTCGACAAATATCCAGGTTGGTCGTTGACCCTGGCCAACGAGTTGTTCAATCGCACCAAGGCCTCGGGCGCTGAAGTCATCAAGAAAAAAGGGGGCGCGGGCTTCGCCGTTGGCTTGGCGATCAAAGAAGTCATCGAAGCGATCGCTTTAGACCGCAATTGCTTGCTACCGGTTTCCAGCGTGCAAAGCGGAACGTATGGCATTCGCGATGTGGCCATCTCGGTGCCGACGGTCGTCGGTCGCCGCGGCGTGATCGCGACGCACGAGATCGAACTGTGGCCGAAAGAAGTGCAAGCGCTAAGACAAAGTGCAGGCGTATTGCGACAAGCAATCGATACGGTCGAAGCGAGGATTGGCAAGAGTTAGTGGGACGTAATGCATTCCGTTCTTTGAAGTAAGACGGAATTCATTCCGTTCTTGACCCTAGCAAAACCGGAATAAATTCCGGCCTACGTTATACAAGTCGGAATGAATTCCGGCCTACCCATGCAAAAATCACTCGACCAAAAACTCGCCAATATCCACGCCGACCCGTCGGGAGCGAAGGACTTCATCCTCGCCGACGCCAAGGATGCCGACATGGCGTTTGGCATCGGCGCGCCGGGCAAATCGCCCGAGTCGCACGCGGGCGAAGTCACCGTGCGAACGCTGGCCGAATACCGCACTCAGATCCGGCAGATCGTTCAACAAGGCGTGGTTGACATCATGCTCATGTCGGCCAGCACCAACGATGTGCTGACGTATCAAGAGGGGTTGTTTCAGAACAGTCACATCACTCCGGCGGCGCGGGCCAACGACGCCAGCGATGTCTTTGTGGTGCGCGGCGGCAAGTATCTCGACCAACCGGCGCGGCCCTTTCGCTCGGCCACGCTCGATCATATTCAATGCGGCCATGTCGATTGCACGACCGATGAACGCTCACGCGGCACGAACTTGGGTCTGTATAGCGTCACGTTCAACAATCGCTTGGACGATGACTTAGAGACCTTGAATTCCTATCGCAGCTTTCGCACCGAAGCCGAGGCGAAGGGCTTTCGACATTTTCTCGAAGTCTTCGACCCCAACGCGCCCCACGGGTTGCCTAGCGAAATGACGCCGGCGTTCATTAACGATCAGATTGCTCGCACGTTGGCCGGTGTGGCCCCAGCGGGGCGGCCGGTGTTTTTGAAAATCGTGTACCACGGGCCGAAGTCGATGGAGGAGTTGGTTCGCTACGATCCGCATTTGATCGTCGGCATTCTCGGCGGCAGCGCGGGTACGACCTATGACGCATTCAAGCAGGTCGCTGAAGCGCAGAAGTATGGCGCCCGCGCCGCGTTGTACGGACGCAAAATCAATCAGGCCGAATGCCAGCTTGCGTTTGTGCAGTTGCTGCGGATGATCGTCGAACATCAATTGAAGCCCGAGGAAGCGGTGCGGGTTTATCACGGCGTGCTCGAAAAATTGAAAATCAAACCGCAGCGTTCACTCGCCGACGATATGGAACTACGAACCGGCACGATGAGTTACGCGAGCAGCAGCGTTGCGGTACCAGCCGGAATGCCGCATTCTTCCAATTCGAAACCAATCAAACCATCAATCCTTGCAGGTCCTTCGACGATGAACGGCGATAAGCACGATTGCGGTTGTCATGCAGCGGTCGCGGCCCCCTGCGCTTGCAAACATTCTCAGACAACAAGTGTCGATGCCTCTCGTGCGACTCACAAAGCAAACGGCAAACCCGATTTTGCGAAGATGACGAACGCGGAAAAACTGACTTGGAACAAAGCCGAACGCGATCGTGTTTTTGGCGTAATCTCGTAGGACGGAATTTATTCCGTCTTCTTCTCCTCGTTCCCACGGTCTCCGTGGGAACGCAGCTTTCGGCCGCTCCGCGGCCATTAACGTGCCAACAAATCCCGATAAGTGCCGCGGAGCGGCCATGAGGCACGTTCCCGCGCGGAGCGTAGGAACCAGAACACCACACGTTCCCACGCGGAGCGTAGGAACCAGAACAAACGTGGGAACGAGGAATGAATTCCGTTCTACTTACTCCCCGTTCGTTTCCGCCAGCTCGCGCAAGTACGCTAGCGCCTCTTCAAGTGTCGACGTTTCGACGCCGCATTTCCTGCCGGTACGGTCGCATTTGCTCAGCAGCATCAACTCGTCGAAACTTTCGTTGGCTTGCAGTCGCAATTGCTGCTTATGCCCCAACGTCCCCTCGCGCAGTGCGTGTGCATCCATATGATGCTCGATCAGCCAGTGCGTGCGCTGGGTAATATACCCAGCAAGTGCTTCAAGTCCGGCGGCCACGTGATCATGCACTTCGATTCCTTTGCCCACGTCGTGCAACAGCGCCGCGAGCAGAAACTCCTCGTCGTAGGGCAACGCATCGCAAGCCAAGTCGAACACCTGCAACGTGTGATAGAGTGCATCCCCTTCCGGGTGCCACTTAGGGTTCTGCTTTACATTCTCCAGCGGCAGCAACAACATTTCGTAGATCTGAAACGGATCGACCTTGCTTTCGGCCTCGATCGTCTGCTCATCCAAGCAAATGCCCGGATACTCGCGTTGCAGAAAATCTTCCAACTCGGCGATGCCGGCCCGCTCGATCGCGCGGCCGGTGATCGAACTTTTGAAAACGTAATGCGCCAGATTGGCGGCGTAGATCGTCAACTCGATCTTGAATCGCTCCTGCACATGCACGTGCGTGAACACGCGCTCTTCGTCATGTTTGCGAACCCGCTTCCGCTCCACATCAAACACCATCCCCTCGGCTTCCAGTGCGCCGGTCACTGCGTCGAGACCGTCCGAGAACAGATGAATGTCGATGTCGGAGCCTCGACGAACATGGCCCGTAATTGTGCTGCCGATCAGTCGTGGACGAAACGCCCTCAGCAGCCGCATCAGGCGGAGCGCCTCGACGCGCATCTCGCGCAGGTTTTGCTTGCGTTGATCGCCCTCGTGCAAGCGCGCGAATTGCTGCACCTGTTCACGAATTTCGGAGTTACTGGGTAAATCGCTGGGTTTGATCCACCCGCCGCCGA
>JAYTAU010000192.1:0-4761 GCA_043737375.1 Planctomycetia bacterium | reverse complement strand
AATTGCCCATTCGCACCGGAATGACGACGGTCGGTCAGGCCGGCGCCGCGATCGGCTTGCCGGCCGAGGCTTGCACGCTGGCGACCGCGCTTAAGGATCTCGGCTATGCCACGGGCCAGTTCGGCAAGAACCATCTTGGCGACAAGAATGAATTTCTTCCGACTGTGCATGGCTTCGACGAGTTCTTCGGCTACCTGTATCACCTGGATGCGATGGAAGACCCCTCCCACCCTGGTTATCCCCAGGAATTGCTCGATAAGGTCGGCCCGCGAAACATGGTCCATTCATGGGCAACAGATAAGGACGATACGACGGTGATGCCGCGCTGGGGCAAAGTCAGCAAGCAAAAAATCGAGGATGCCGGCACGCTCTATCCTAAACGAATGGAAACCGTGGACGACGAAATTCGCGACCTCGCGCTGAAGTTTATTGATAAGGCCAAGGCCGACAACAAACCGTTCTTCCTCTGGCTCAATCCGACGCGCATGCACGTTGTTACGCATCTTTCGCCGAAGTGGCAAGCGACACGCAATTCGAAGAACGGCTGGACCATCCAGGAAGCCGGCATGGCGCAGCTTGATAACGACATCGGACTGGTCATGGAGAAACTCAAGGAGATGGGTGTGGACGACAACACGATCGTCGTTTTCACCACCGACAATGGCACCGAAACCTTTACTTGGCCCGATGGCGGCAACACGCCGTTCAAAGGTCAGAAAGGTACAACCTATGAAGGCGGTTTCCGCGCGCCTGCCATGGTTCGCTGGCCTGGTAAAGTGCCGGCGGGCGTAGTTGAAAACGGCATCATGTCTGGGCTCGACTGGTTCCCGACATTGGTCGCCGCCGCGGGTAATCCGAACATTAAAGACGAACTGTTGAAAGGTAAAAAAATTGATGGTCGAACATACAGGAATCATCTCGACAGTTACAACCAACTAGACATGATCACGGGCAAAGGCCCTTCGGCCCGACATGAAATCTATTACTTTGGTGAAAGCTCCCTGGGCGCGGTGCGCATTGACGACTGGAAGTATGGCTTCATCGATCAGCCCCAGGGTTGGCTTGGCCCGAAAGTCCATCGGGATGTGCCGCAACTGACGAACCTGCGGCTCGATCCTTTTGAGCGGCTGGGCAATCCTGAAAATGGGAGTCTGCATGGCGCGCAAGGCTTCTTTATGGATTCGTTTCTGTATGAATTCTGGCGGTTTGTGTTTGTCCAGCAAGAGGTCGGCAAGTTGGTTAAAACGGCAATTGAGTATCCACCGATGCAAAAGGGTGCCAGCTTCAACCTCGACTCGGTGAAAGCGCAGATTGAAGAAGCCATGAAAAAACAACCAGGGCGATGACCCCGGAAATTGATCACTTAATCGCGGGCAGTCTCGCATGAGGCGGCCCGTGATTCGACCCGGGGGCTGAGGGTCTTTTTTCAACATCCAACACGAGCGCAAAAAATGATTCGCAAAATGTTTGCTGCTCTGGCGCTACTCGCCGTGGTCACAACGGTCCATGCGCAGGACCCGCTTCCCTCATGGAATGACGGCAAGGCCAAGCAATCCATCTTGGACTTTGTCGCGAAGGTTACGAAGGAAGGCTCACCCGACTTTGTGCGGGTCGCCGAGCGCATCGCCACGTTCGACAACGATGGTACGCTTTGGTGTGAAAAGCCGCTGCCCGTGCAATTGTACTTCGCGATCGACCGCGTGAAGGCGCTAGCGCCGCAGCATCCCGAATGGAAGGACAAGGAACCGTTTGCTTCGCTGCTCAAGGACGACTTGAAGGGCGCACTGGCGGGCGGCGAAAAGGCACTGGTCGAAATCATGATGGTGACGCACGCCGGCATGACCACCGTGGAGTTTGAGAAAATCGTGCAGGACTGGATCGCCACCGCAAAGCATCCGAGATACCAGCGGCCCTACACCGAGTGCGTCTATCAGCCCATGCTGGAATTGCTCGGCTACCTGCGCGCCAATGGCTTCAAGACCTACATCGTCTCCGGCGGCGGCATCGAGATCATGCGCCCGTGGACGGAGAAGGTCTATGGCATTCCACCCGAGCATGTGGTCGGCAGCAGCATCAAGACGCGGTTCGAATTGCGCGACGGCAAGCCGGTGCTCGTGCGCCTGCCGGAGGTCAACTTCATCGACGACAAGACCGGCAAGCCGGTCGGCATCAACTCGCACATCGGGCGCTGGCCTGTTGCCGCGTTTGGCAATTCCGACGGTGATCTGCAAATGCTCCAATACATCGCTGGCGGCAGCGGTGCGCGTTTCTGCCTGTTCGTCCACCACACCGACGCCGTGCGCGAATATGCCTATGACCGAAAGGACTCCCTGGCCCGGCTCGATGAGGGTCTCGACGAAGCCGCTGCAAAAGGCTGGACGGTTGTGAACACGAAGGACGATTGGAAAACGATTTTTCCACTCAAATAGAATCCAAGCGATTAACTCCTCGGTACGTGATCGCATATTCGCGTGGATTTTAGGTGCCTGAGTGTTCGTAATTTTGATGCAGCCAAAACCGTTCTTGATGGTGACCGCGTTAATTGAAGTGGCCACCGGCCTGTCGTTGTTATTATTGCCGGCGATTCCGTTTGCATGGCTGCTTGACGTTCGATTGCCTTCTGCGGAGGCGGTTGTCATCGCAAGCATTGCCGGCGCGGCGCTCGTCGCGATCGGAATCACTTGTTTCATTGCGCGTAACGATGGAGACACACTGTCAAGGCGCGCAGTACTGGCGGGGATATTGATCTACGATTTGGCGGCCGCCGCGCTGCTCGCGTACTCAGGCGCGTTTTTGGGAATGGCGGGCATCGCGCTCTGGCCTGCCGTCGGTCTGCATTCCTTTTTAGCGGTTTGGTGTTTGACCGGTTTTTGGGGCAATCGCAATACGGCCGGGATGTAAGATTCGAGTTAAGTTTCGACTTAGTTGTTGCATTCAGGTCAACCGGAAGTTCTGCTGTCTGTGGCTTAAGCTCGTTTCAAATCACACAAGCGATAGCACTCACTTTTTTCGTTTTAGAAAGAATTACCATGAATCGCCAAATTGTCACGCTTTCGTTAGCAATGATTTGTTGCCTGATCGTTTCTCAAGCAGATGCCGAGCAACGTGGAGGCCGTTCCGGTGGTGGACGACCGCCGGGAGGAAACTGGTCCGAAGGTAATCGAGGCGGGCAACAAGGTCCGCAGATGCACAGCGGTCGAGAAAACGAGTCGGGAGGAAATCGTTCCGAGGGAGGGCACAACGAAAGCGAAAGCAAGAATTCACAAAACTCGGCGGCGAAAGGCGCTGCCGCCGGTCACGAACATAATGAAAACAAAAATCCGCAAGCCAGCGGCGCGCAAGGCGCTGCCGCCGGAGCCGCTGCAAGTAATAAGAATCAACCAAAAGCATCCGGCGCCGAAGGCGCGGCCGCCGGGGCCGCTGCGAGCAATAAGAATCAACCCAAGGCATCTGGCGCAGAGGGTGCCGCTGCTGGTGCCGCTGCCGAAAATCGTAATCAGCCGAAGGCGACTGGCGCGCAGGGCGCTGCTGCCGGTGCGGCTGTTGCCAACAAAAACCAACCCAATTATTCGGGTGCAGAAGGTGCCGCCGCAGCCAACCGAAATCAGCCGAACTACTCGGGTGCCGAGGGAGCTGCCGCCGGCGCGGCCGTCGCCAGTCGCAACCAGCCGCAATATTCGGGAGCCGCGGGTGCCGTGGCTGGTACTGCCGCCGTGCGAAATTCGTTTGATCGGCCCGATCTGTACGGCCAACAGTGGCGGGGCAATAACCCGACCGCTTGGGCCGCGACGGGCTGGGCCGCCAATGCCGAGTACACTCCGACCAACTGGAACGCCGTTGCAACTCAAAACGGTTATGCCAATACTCCGGTCGCTTATAATTACGGATCGAATGTGACCTGTCAGTCGGGCAATGTGCAAATCAACAATCAGCCCGCCGGCACCGCCGAGGAATTCAGCCAACAAGCTGCCGTTTTGGCCAACACCGGTTACAATGCCAAACCGCCGGCAACCGACACATGGCTGCCGATCGGCGTATTTGCTATGGTCCGAAACGAACAGCAGCATCCGCAATTGTTTTTGCAAATGGCGGTGAACAAGCAAGGCACGATTCGTGGCAATTACACAGACGAAACGACGGACCACACTCGGCCGATCCATGGCGCGGTCGATAAAACGACGCAACGCATGGCTTGGATCGTAGGCGACAATATCGATGCCGTGATGGAAGCCGGCCTGAGCAATCTGACCAAAGGCGAAGCCACGGCACTGTTGCACAAGAACGGCCAGACCGAACGTTGGCTGTTAGTGCGAATGAATCTACCGGATCATGCGGCCAGCAGTTCTCCAGGGTCGAGCAACCCCTAATTACCCATCGTTCGAATATCGACGGGCGAATCGCCGCGAGCGAATAACAATGAGCACCAACGCGAGCGTGCCGGCCAACGGGTCGGTGCGCTCGCGGTGTTTTGTCGATGTCGCCCAAAAAAATATTGTCGCGGGCAATTTCTCCCGGATGATCGGCATCGGAGACGCCTGCCAAATAAATCGGCTACTCCGCTGCCAGTCGATAGCCGATGCCCGGTTCCGTCAACAGACATCGTGGACGAGCAGAGTCTTGTTCGATCTTCTGTCGCAGTTGTGCCATGTAGACGCGTAGGTAATGCGTTTCGTGAACACAATCCGGCCCCCAAACTTCCTTGAGCAACTGCCGGTGCGTGACCACTTTGCCCGCATGACGCACCAAGGTGGTGAGCAGTCG
>JAYTAU010000191.1:0-1842 GCA_043737375.1 Planctomycetia bacterium | reverse complement strand
AAAGCGTTACTTGACATCTTCGACGGCGATTTGGTTATCAACATTGGTATTTCCAGCCACTTCCTTGGCGATGGCTTCGATCCGTTGCTTTTCTTCATCGCTCTTCACGGTTCCGCGTAGCGTGACTTTGCCATCTGCCGTAATGATTATGACATTCTGCGCGGTGATCGACATTTTGGTATCGACCACTTGCTTGCGAATTGAAGCTGAAATGGCGATGTCGTTTCGGTTTTCGTTTTGATCGATTGGCGTCTTCGTCAAATTCGAGTCGCGATCGATCTTGTTGTTCACGGTGTTATCTTTGTCAACAGCGGGCTTTTTTTCGGCAGTCATCTTTGGACCGATTTCACTCGTCGGAGTGCGAATGTTATCCACCGGATCGACCACAGGCTTGTTCACAACGGTACTTGGTTTCGCATCCGTAGTTTGACCGGTCGTTGGATCGCGGCGAACCGTCTTGTTGTCGGTCGCGTTGTTGCAGGCTGTTAGCAGCAAGCAACTCATCGCTAGCATGTACATTTTCATGGTTTAGTTCTCCTAGTATGTAATTGAAGCAATCAAAACAGATTGTCTGGCAATATCAAAACTGACCGTGGCAGTGCAATTCCACAGAATAGAAAAGCCAGATCAGGTTGTTGGATTGATGGATAACTGCAAAGCAACCGTTGTGCCGCTACGTACACCCGTAGCCAATCGAAGCAGATTTTTTGTAAATAAGCAAAAATACCCTGTTTTGAAGGCCGACACAGCTATGGCAAAATTCGTCGCTATGGTTGCGGCTGCGTCGGCTGCTGTGTAGATGACCAACGAGGTCTTGTGAGATATCCGACAACGGCTTGCCAGATAAACCTCGTATGAATGCGAGCCTCCCTCAGCCCGGCTACGCGGAGGACTGACTGACCGGCATCTGCCGAGCGAATGCGAGATGCAGTAGAATAGGGAGCTTGGCCTATCGAGGTTTTATCGAGTCAAACCGCGCCATTCGCGCCAAACCGCTCGATGGGCTACCACCTGCCACGTAAGTTCCACATCCGATCGTCGAACGTTTCAGACAGTATGCCTCCCTCCACCGAACCTGTGTTTCATGTCGCCGCCGACCAGGCCAACCGCACGGTTGCCGCGGCACTGCGAACATGGCTGCCCGAACAGAGCTGGTCGCAGATTCGGCAATTACTGCGATTGCGGCGCGTGATGATCAACGGCAATGTCTGCGTGGATGAAGGACGCCGCTTGCACGAACAGGAAGTCGTCAAACTGTTGTCGCAATCGGCACCGCGGCCGCCGAGCGAAAACGATGTCAAGTTGCAGTATTTGGATGCATATGTTTGTGTCGTCGAAAAGCCGGCGGGCGTGACTTCGAACCGCCATGCCGACGAACGCAATTGGCCGGCCAAGCGAAAACAAATGCAGCCGACCCTCGACGAGATGTTGCCGCAAGTGATCGCCAAGATCGACCCGCGTGCGCGTCAACAGCGCGGCGTGCCGCCGCCCGTGCGGGCCGTGCATCGACTGGATCGAGAGACTAGCGGGCTGATGGTGTTTGCGCGTACGATGGCGGCCGAGCGCCATCTGGCCGATCAGTTCCGCAAGCATACGACCTCACGACTCTACCTGGCAGTGGTGCCCGGCAAGGTCGCAGCGCAAAAGATCGAAAGCCGATTGGTGCGCGACCGGGGCGATGGTCGGCGCGGCAGCACCAGCGAACAGCACTTGGGCAAACATGCCGTGACGCATGTGCGACCGTTGGAGCATTTCAAGCTTACTGCCCTACCAGGCCAGCCGACCGAGTACACGCTGTTGGAATGCCAACTCGAGACGGGCCGAACGCATCAGATTCGGATT
>JAYTAU010000190.1:0-1844 GCA_043737375.1 Planctomycetia bacterium | reverse complement strand
GCAGGCAACGACTACGTGTACTTTGACTGCTTTGCCGAATCGATGCCGGCCGACCCGCCGGCGCTGGCCCGCCGAATTGCCGATCGGCATTACGGCGTGGGCGGCGATGGGCTGATTTTGATTTGCCCGTCGACGATGGCCGATGCGCGCATGAGGATGTTCAACGCCGACGGCAGCGAGTCGGAGATGTGCGGCAACGGCGTCCGCTGCGTCGCCAAGTATGTGTACGACCACGACATCTCGCGGCGACCGACGCTGAAGATCGAAACGGGCAACGGGGTGTTATCGCTCGATCTGATCGTGAAGCACGAGCGCGTCGAGCGCGTGCGGGTCGACATGGGTGAGCCGATTTTGGAGCCGGCAAAGATACCCGCGACACTGCCAGGCGAACGCATCGTGAACTATCCGCTGCCCAACTCGATTGGCGATGGGGCAACGACGTGGGGGAAAAACTGCGGTCTCGATCCGCGTATGACTTGCGTTTCGATGGGCAATCCGCACGTGATGTTGTATTGCCAGGATGTTGCTCGCGTGCCGCTCGAAACAGTCGGGCCAGAGCTAGAGCATTGGGAAAAATTTCCGCGCCGCATCAACGTTCACTTCGTACAGGTTCATTCCAAAAGCGAAATCACGATGCGCACCTGGGAGCGCGGCAGCGGTATTACCTTGGCGTGTGGCACGGGCGCTAGCGCCGTGTGCGTGGCGGGCGTGTTGACCGGAAATACCGATCGCAAAATTCTCGCCCATCTGCCCGGCGGTGATTTAGAACTAGAATGGAACGCTGAGAACAATCACGTATATATGACCGGCCCGGCGGTCGAAGTCTTCAACGGCGAATGGAACGCGGAGTGACGGTATCGAACGCGCATTGCACTTAAATCTCTCAGCCCTCGGCTACGCCGGGGGACGAAATCCAACCAGCAAAACCTATTGCAATCAAACCCGAATAGACTGTTCGGGATTGTCCCCCGGCAAAGCCGGGGGCTGACAATAATTCAGTGGATCGCAAGGACGCGCATCAATGAAGATTCAAGGGAAACTACTTACCAATACGGTCGGTTTGCTTGGCGCCACGGGGGTCTCGCGTTGGATGAGTACGCTCGAGTACAAATGCGCGTTCTACGATCCGACCGTCGATCCGGTACATGCCGACTACCGGGGACAAAAGATCTACGTCTTCTGGCATGAGTTCATCTTGTTCCCGTTGTATTTGCGCGGCCATAACAATCTGACCATGCTACTTAGCCAGCATCGCGACGGTGACGTGCTGTCGCGAACCGCCTATCACATGGGTTTCGACGTGGTTCGGGGATCGACCTATCGGGGCGGCACGACGGCACTGCGCGAGCTGATGCAAAAAAGCCGCGGCATGAACCTGACCATCACGCCGGACGGACCGCGTGGTCCGCGCCGAAAACTGGCGCAAGGGTCGATCTATCTGGCATCGAAGCTCGGTTTGCCCATCGTGGTGATGGGCTTTGGTTACGATCGGCCGTGGCGCATGAAAACATGGGATCGGTTTGCACTGCCGCGGCCCTATTCGCGCGCCCGCGCCGTCATCAGCCCCGAAATTCATTTGCCGGCGGATCTCGATCGTGAAGGCATCGAACATTATCGGCAGCACGTCGACACGCTGTTGAATCGATTGACATGCGAAGCCGAAGCCTGGGCCGAGAGCGGTACTCGCAAACAGAATGAAGTCGAGTTACGTCGAGAGCCTTCGCCGCACGGCAGCCGACGACTGGCGTCGCCGCAGATTGCGCGTGCAGTAAACGCGGTCACGCATCCGGCTGCCCGACATGCAACTCGCCGCGCGGCTTAAAAATTCACCACGGAGACGCAGA
>JAYTAU010000189.1:0-1844 GCA_043737375.1 Planctomycetia bacterium | reverse complement strand
CGAAGAGTTCGATTTTAAATCGCTCGACCGCTCCAGTCGATTGATGTCGAACATTCCGCTGCGAATATCGTTCAGTATCTTGCGTGTCTGTCGCACCGATGCCGCCGAACAGGCCTTCGTGTCGATGTTGCTACAAGGCGATCAAGTCTTGCAGGAATCCGGACAGCCGATCGTGTTTCCGGTTTTCGGCCGGGGACGCACGCTCGATGCCATGCTGTTCGAACATTGGCAGCGCGAACATCTAAACGACGCCGCCAGTTTTTTGTGTTCGGCCTGTTCGTGCCTGGTCAAAGAACTGAACCCTGGTTTTGATCTATTGATCGCCGCGGATTGGGAATCGCTGGTGGAAGATCGTCAGCCGCGACTGTTCGTCTGGCCGCCGAAAGCGGTCGACAAAGCTACGTCGCCCATCCAACCGGTTAAAACAACCACGGTTGATTCACCCAACAACGCAGTCAATCCTAAATTAGAGAAACCCGAAAGTAGTGTGAAATGATTGCAAACCACCGCAGAATATTGGCTTTTGCAAACCGTTCAGGCGTCGTATCTACGGGGACGATCGCCGTGTTGGCGTCGATTGGTTTGCTGATCGGCTTGACCTATTTGTTGACACGCAACCAAGAGGAACCCCAGCCTGACGGTCGTCCAATCGAGACTCTGTTTGTCTATTGTGCTCCCTCGCAGAAGGCACCAATGACCGCAATCGCCAAACTTTACGAGAAAGAGTTCGGCATTAAGGTGCAGTTCGATTTTCAGCCATCGGAAGCATTGCTGGCCTCGCTCAGAATCGGCGGTCGCGGCGATTTATTTCTACCGGCCGATAGCAGCTATGTCGATATCGCGAAAGAAAGCGGGCTCGTTGATGAAGTGTTGCCCCTCAGCACCATGACGGCGGTGCTCACCTTCAAAAAGGATGTGCTGCCCGATGCAAAAACGTTGCGCGAGGTATTGGATAGCGAGGTTCGGCTGATTCAGGCCGTCGATAAAGCCGCCATTGGTAAGTTGACTAAAGCCGGGCTGACCGCCGGCGGTCTGTGGAACGAAACTGAAAAACGCACCCGTGCATTCGTCGGCTCGGTGACCGAGGTCGGCAACGGTGTCAAGGTTGGCAGCGGCGATGTGGGAATTATCTGGGACGCCATGGCGGGACAATATCCCGATCTGCGGATTGTTCGCGCCCCCGAGTTGGCCGACATTAAGGCTCACGTGGCGATCAGTGTGATTCGCAACAGCAAGCAACCCAAAGCGGCGTTGCGGTTTGCTCGCTTTGTTGCTGCCCGCGACCGCGGCTTGCCGGTCTATAAGGAAAACGGTTACAGCACGGTCGAGGGCGATGCCTGGGCCGTGCGGCCCGAACTGAAGTTTTTTGCCGGTGCCATGCTGCGGCAGGCCATCGAAGCGACGATTCGCGCATTCGAAGAACGCGAAGGAGTTCGGATCAATTGCATTTATGACGGTTGCGGGGTGTTGGTTTCCGATATGCACGCAGGTAAGCGTCCCGACGTGTTTTTAGCCTGCGACAAACCGTTTATGGATCAAGTTCACGATCTGTTTCTTGACACTGCCGATGTATCGACCAACGAGCTCGTGATCGCGGTAGCCAAAGATAATCCGCTGGGCATCAAGTCGCTTTCTGATCTGGGCAAGCGCGGGCTACGACTTGGAATCGGCAACGAACACAAGTGCGCCCTCGGGGTGTTGACACAGACCACACTTCGGCAATCGGGACATCAAACGCAGGTTTCGCGGAACGTCAAAGTGCAGTCGTCGACGGGCGACATTCTGGTGAATTCGCTGCTGACTGGGTCGCTCGATGCGGTGATCGCCTATCGCAGTAACTTGGC
>JAYTAU010000188.1:0-1846 GCA_043737375.1 Planctomycetia bacterium | reverse complement strand
TGATGCTTGACGAATTGATCGTCGTCGCGGGCCGCCATGCGCATGTTGTCGCGCAAGTAGTCGAAGCCGAATTCGTTGTTGGTGCCGTAGGTGATGTCGCAGGCATACGACTTCTGCCGCTCGGCCGAGTCCATGCCGCTTTGGATGTTGCCGACCGTCAGCCCCAGGTTCATGTACAGCGGGCCCATCCATTCCATGTCGCGGCGGGCCAGATAATCGTTGACTGTGACGACATGCACGCCACGGCCTTCGATGGCATTCAAATAGGCCGGTAACGTGGCGACTAGCGTTTTGCCTTCGCCGGTCACCATTTCGGCTATGTTGCCGCTATGCAGCACGATGCCGCCGACCATTTGCACGTCGTAATGGCGCATGCCGAGCCAACGCCGACCTCCCTCGCGACAGACGGCAAAGGCTTCGTTCAGAATATCGTCGAGAGTCTGGCCGGCCGCCAATCGATTGCGAAACTCGACGGTCTGTTGCCGAAGTTGTTCGTCGCTCAGCGCCTGGTATTTTGGCTCCAAGGCGTTGATTGCCGCCACGCGCGGATGTAACTTCTTGACATACCGAGCGTTCGACGAGCCGAACATGTTGGTGATCGAACGCTCGAAACCGCTCCCCAACGAGTTGAAGAAGCCGGTCACATATTCCCAAGTCCGTTCCAACGATTCCATAAATCTCGACCGTTCCAAGTAGTATTAAAGCCTCCGATTGGCGGAAGCGGTTATGTTCGATCTATGAATAGGCCGACAAGCTCGCACGAACTGATCGTGCGCGCAATCCCAGCGCAAGCTTTGTCAACCGTTCAGTTTATAGGGTTTACGAAGGGTGGGTCAATGGCGGATTGAATTGGTTTTCAGCGCATCGACACGCTCTAACTCAAACGCTTGCCGCACTTTGCATACTAACGTCCTGACCACCGACATTCGCGGCCAACTGGTCTTTTTGGGCACCGGCACGTCCGTCGGCGTGCCCATGATCGGTTGCGGCTGCACAACCTGTACTAGCACGAATCTGCGAAACAAGCGTTCTCGCTGTGGGCTGGTGTTGGGCCTGCCCGAGGGAAATCTGTTGATCGACACCACGCCCGAGTTGCGGATGCAACTGTTGCGCGAGCAAATCGGGCTGGCGCATGCGATTGCTTACACGCACGATCATGCCGATCATTTATACGGTCTCGACGACGTGCGAGTTTTATATTTCTACCTGGGTCACCCGCTGCCGGTGTATTGCGAGTCCAACGTCGAACAGCGGATTCGCCGGGCGTTCGATTACGCCTTCACGCCCGAGGCCGCGACTTATGCCGGCGGCGTGCCGCAGTTGGAGTTTCATGAAATCGCGCCGGGCGAGCCGTTTCAATTGCTGGGGGCCGATGTGCTTCCGCTGCGACTGCATCATGGCAAATTTCGCGTGCTGGGTTTTCGCATCGGCAACGTGGCCTATTGTACCGATACGAACCACATTCCGCCCGAGAGCATGGATCAACTGGCGGGATTGGACGTGTTGATCATCGACGCATTACGGCAGAAGTCGCACGTGTCGCATTATAGTTTGGACGAAGCGATTGCCGTGGCCGAGCAGTTGCAGCCCAAGCGCACGTTGTTCACGCACATGGGCCACGATTTGGAACATGCGGCGACGCAGGCGCTGCTGCCGGCGGGGATGGAGTTGGCGTACGACGGTATGCGGGTGCCTTTAAGCTAGGGATCAGGGAAGGAAAGAAAGTAGACAACCGTGTAAAGCCGGCGATGATATCGCCGGACAGTTGCGGTACGTTGGTTAAATTTTGGTAGAATTGATTCAGTCTAATTGCATCAGGTTGGAGTACCAACGATGTTCGATCGTA
>JAYTAU010000187.1:0-4785 GCA_043737375.1 Planctomycetia bacterium | reverse complement strand
TGCCAGGAGCGAGCGTCGAGATCAGGGGGTTCCAACGCATGACCTGCGACGAGAAACCTAGCAACGGCACGGCTGTTTCGAGCAGTGCTGGAAAATTGTCTAAAATCTCGTCGCGGAACCAAAGGACCGGAATGACAAGTATCACCAAGCATAGAATAAATGTCATATAAAAGTACATCAAATTTCTCGGCCACGGCGCTGCACAGCTAAATGTCGCAGCAACGGTGATCATGGCTGATAGCAAATAAAACGCAGCCACAAAATCTTGGTCGGCCCAGGTAATGACGTACTTGATCCACGCTACGATGGCCGACGCGACCATCGCTCCTACCGCGATGGCGCCCATTCGTTCGTCATGGTTCAGCGCATGCCGGCCAAACGGGTGAAGCAATAACAACAGATTCGTCAGCGGCGTCACCAGCCACGTCGTCAAAGCAAACAGTGCATACAGAATGATCACTGGCCAAATGACCATGCCCAGTTCGGGCTGTCTGGCGACAACCCCCGACAAAGCTTGAATGCCGAAAAATCCACCCAGCATAATGAACATTTGCGCACGAGGCGAAAACCGACTGATCCAAAAAAAGTACTTCAAGATCCCGCGATAGACAGGGTTGCCCGCCTTGATCGATTCGATCACGCCGTGTCGCGCCCATTCCAGGCCGGGCTCCAAACGCAACGCCTCGCGGAAGTGATGCTGAGCGCGCTGGCGATCCCCGGCCTCAAGAAAATTCCAGCCGAGCGTCGTGTGGCTCCAGGCATTTTCCGGATCGCGTGCCAACTGCTCGTGAAGATGGTCTTGTGCGGCAGCTTTGCGGCCCAGCTTGCGCAACGATTCGGCCCGCAGATTGACGGCGTCGGCGTCTTCGGGGTCGAGTTGCAAAACAGTTTCGGCGGCGTCGAGCGCATCCTGCCAGCGCGATTGCTTATAACGCAGCCGGCCCAACAGCAAGTACAGGGGCGCATAATGCGGCGCGATGGCAATTCCGCTGTCGATCGCCGTCTCGGCTTTATCGAGGTACTCGCGGTTGAGCCAGATGTAGGCGATTGCCCAATGCGAGAGCGGATCGTCGGGTGCATTGGCCAACGCCTCTTGGGCACGGCTGGTGGCAGGCGTAAATTTGTGTTGTTCGAGCAAGCAAAGCGACAACAGCGCCAGCGCGCGGCCGTTGTTGGGTTCGGTCAACAATGCTTGGCCGACTTCTTTTTCGGCCAAATCATAGCGGCGTTGATTGTATAGGTGCCAAGCGCGGTCAAGGTGTGCGGACATAATTGATTCAGTCGGGCGGCAATCAGTTTGAGAAGTGTGTTATTTCGGCGCATAGTCGTCCTCACCCCAATTCATTTTTTCCGAATGCAAGTAAAACGCAGCTGCGGCCGAAACCATCGACAATACACCGAAAAGACAGTCATACCCGGGCATTTTTGCGTCTTTTGAACGGCTCAACCAAAATGGGCTTTGCACGAATCGAACAGCCAAATAAATACCAAGAATCAGCCCGCACCATGACGCTAGTTTCCAAATTGGGGTTAACGGATGCTCAATAATCATCAATGAAAAGGAAAGTCCTGCAATAGCAAATGACAATGGGAGCAATCTAGGAGTGTCTACAAAAATGCCGACCGTCGATATCGCGAGCCCAAAAGTTATTGCGAGATGAGAGGGCCTGAGAAGCCGTGTCCGATCTCGTAAACTCAATCGATTCAGCAATAGACCACGTTGTTCAGCGCCAGCGTCGGCTGCATACACCAAAATTGGTGCCCACCAGGCGAGTATCAGTAAGCAGTGAAGCGCGGATGTCAGTACAAAGTATGGTGTTGTGGAGTTGAAGGGGGCACCATAACAACGACGTGAATCAACATAAACCACCAGCATCGACAGCCCAAACATAAGAGGATGAAAGAGGTGGCGTTCGAGGTAGGGCTCCGAGAACCAACTTAACCATCGAACCACTCAGGAGCGCTTTTCTAATGCTTGTACAAACTGATTGCGAACTAACCGCTTGCCAGGCGCCAGCCGCGATGATTCTCGTAAATGCACCGCCGCCAAATGGTGTTGACGGTGTTTTAGCTTAAGCGCCCCGATTGTAGCGTGAACATGGGCGCTATTCGGATAAATTTCGAGTGCCACGTTAGCGGCCTTATCCGAAAGTTCTACGAAACCTGCTTCGGCGAGCAACTCAATGCGCAATGTCAACGCATGCTCGTCATTAGGATCGAATCTCAAGGCCTCATTGACGGTATCTAGCGCAGTCGTTACGTCGCCGCGCGCGTGATGGATCCACGCGTACAAGGAGTAGGCCGGAGCAAACTCCGGATCGTGCGCTAGCGATGTTTGCACGGCTGGCTCCGCCTTCAAATGGTCGCCGAACCGTCCGTGAATTAACGCCAACCGATAATGAAAGATCGCAAAATGCGGCGCGCTTTCAATCGCTTGGCTTGCAAACTTCACGGCGCCGTCTCGATCCCGGCGTTGCAACGCGCACATCGATAGCAGCGACGACGCTTCGGCATGATTTGGCTCAATGACTAGCGCGCCGCGAGCTTCGCGCTCGGCCAGTTCGTGGTAATCCGATTGATACGCGGCCCACGCACGCTGTATCAGATGATCGGCCGACGGTTCCAAGCGATTTGCCCTTTAATTTATGAATAGCGGTTCTGTAGGGAACGCCCTCTGTGGCGTTCCGGCGCCGCAGTTGTTTCGGAATGCCACGGAGGGCATTCCCTACAGAAACAAACGCTTTCGCTCACATCTTCAGATACTTCAGCACGTCGTCGTACGCGCCACCTTGGTTCGAGTACAGCGCGTAGTTGCGCGCGGTCGAGAACCATTCGCGCGTCGTCGGCTTCAGCGTCTTCGCGGCGGACACCAAATCCTTGGTCGTGATCGGCTTCAGCCCGCCGGCTTTCATCGCTTCGCGCAGTTTGTTTTCGATGGCGATGTCGATCACGGCCTTGAGGTCCGCGCCCGAGAAGTCGCTGGTCTTGGCGGCGACCTGATCGAAGTCGACGTTTTCGAGCGGTTTGCCGGCGCATTGAATCTGCAAAATCTCGCGCCGCGCCGCGGCATCGGGCGGCGGCACGAACAGCACGCGATCGAAGCGGCCCGGCCGACGAAACGCCGGATCGACATGCCACGGCGCGTTGGTGGCCGCCAAAATCAGCAGTCCCTCGTTACTTTTATCGACTCCGTCCATCTCGGCCAAAAACTGATTGATGATCTGACGCGAACTGCCGCCGTGCATGTCCGAGCGGCGGCCCCCCAACGCGTCGACTTCGTCGAAGAATAATACGCAGGGCTGATTGTCGCGAGCTTGCTGAAATAGTTCGCGCAAGTTTCGCTCGCTGCTGCCGATCCACATGTCCAACACGTCGCTGATGCCGATCGACAGAAAATTGGCCTGAATCTCGCCGGCAGTCGCGCGGGCCAAGTGCGTCTTGCCACAGCCCGGCGGGCCATACATCAATATTCCGCCGCCGGCACTCTTGCCGTACGCCTTGTAAAGCTCCGGATGTTTCAGCGGATAAATTATTTTTAGGCTGATCTCTTCTTTGACGCCATCCATGCCGCCGACATCTTTGAACGCGATCCGCGGCCGCTCGATATCGGCGGTCGAATCGCCTTTGTCGCCTTCGACCGATTGGCGGACGCGGCCCTCAAAAACTTCGCTGTCAGAATCATCGCTGTCGACCGGTCGCACGCCGAGGCGGCTGCCCAACTCCGTATCGCTGGCGGCGGGGTCTAGTTCGATGGCATTCTTATACTGAGCCACGGCGCCACGCACATCGTCGGCTCGCAATAACAGCCGCGCGTACAGCACGAACGCCTTGGCGGGCGGGTCGCGCTGCTTGACCAGATCTTCGACGATCACCAGCGCTTGGCTGTTCTTGATCTGTTGATAAAAAGCGTTGGCGAGTTCCAATTTCAGCTCGGCGCTGTAGGGGGCGACCGACAGGCCCTCGCGCGCCTCGCGCTCGGCATCGTCGAACCGGCCGCTGAGCGTCAAAGTACGCACCAAATGCAACCGCAGCGGCAGGTTTTCGGGTGAGAATCGTAACGCCTCACGCAACGCGGCAACGGCATCTTCTCCGAACGACATGGTGATACTCTTGGTTGGAAGGTCGGTCTCGTGTACGTCCGTCGGTTTCATACAGAACCTTATAGTACCGCGCAACTGTACGACCATGCAAAAGGGTGTCAATTACATCCCACGGTCGCCGATCGACCGCGATCAAGGCAAGAGAGCGGCAGACAAACGGCCCAAAATCCGCTAAACTTCGTGCGCCCACGCATCGGCTTTCACGACTCAGAAAGGTCACCACCATGGCTTCGGCAGGTTCAAAGGGTGCAAACGCGACAGGTAAATCTTCGGTCGGCACCGCCGCGCGGCTGCACGATCCGTTCAAAGCGCGCGATACCTTCGATACCGGCTTCGGTCGGGCCGGCATCTACCGCCTGAGCAAGCTCGAATCGCTCGGCCTAGGCAAAATCTCGGCGCTGCCGTTTTCGATTCGCGTGCTGCTTGAGTCGCTGTTACGCAACTGCGACGGTTACCTCGTCACCGAACAAGATGTCAAGAACCTGTGCGAGTGGAACGCCACGGCGCCGGCCGAGATTGAAATTCCGTTTAAGCCGGCACGCGTGGTGCTGCAAGATTTTACCGGCGTGCCGTGCGTTGTCGATCTGGCCGCCATGCGCAGTGCCATGCAGCGACTGGGTGGCAATCCCGACAAGATCAATCCGCTGATTCCGGTCGACTTGGTCATCGATCACTCGGTGCAAGT
>JAYTAU010000186.1:0-4790 GCA_043737375.1 Planctomycetia bacterium | reverse complement strand
TTGATTTGGCGGGTACTTACAAAGATTCGCCGGCCGGTCCCTTCGCCGGTGGCAAGCCAATC
This sequence comes from Planctomycetia bacterium, assembly GCA_043737375.1. GTDB lineage: Bacteria > Planctomycetota > Planctomycetia > Pirellulales > JALHPA01 > JAWXCH01. The sequence continues at coordinate 4,728 of JAYTAU010000186.1, read as the reverse complement.
AATCGCGAAAACTATCGCATGCTCGCCGCGATCATTGTCGCACCGAAAGTCGGCAACTACTTCATCAAGTACTATGGGCCCGAGAAAACCGTGGCCGAAAACAAAGCCGCGTTCGAGAAGATGATCGAAGGGCTGGAGAAGAAGTAGAGTTGGCCGCGAATGGATACGAATGAACGCGGATTTAATGCGGAAGTCGGAATGGGGAATGATCAAAACTATGCGATCGCCGCCTAACGCCACGGTCGGTTTCAGATCTTCATTCCCCATTCCACATTCGCCCTTCTCCATTATTCTTCTCCCATGCTCTGTGTCTCCGCGGTAAAAACCTGCTTTCCGATTCGCGTCCATTTGCGTTAATTCGCGGCCGTATTTTTTTGCCTGCCTGAAGTAAAGCATGAAAATCCAGACGTTCCTCGAACATCATGGCGTCGGCGCGAATCCTTTTGCCGAGGAGGACGCGCAAACCGATCCCGTGTTCAAGGAACACTGTATTGCCAGCACGTATCATCCGACCTGGGATAAGATTTACGGCAACCCGGCCGACCCCAGTACCTCGGTCGTATTTGGCGAAAAAGGTGCCGGCAAAACAGCGCTACGGCTGCAAATTGCCCAGCATCTCGAACGCTATAATCGCGACCATCCCGGCACGCGGCTGTATGTGGTCGAATACGACGACTTCAACCCGTTCTTGGATCGTTTTCGCGACAAACTGAGCAAACGCAATCAGCGCACCGACCGTGTGCTCAGCGAATGGAAACTGTGGGATCATATGGACGCGATCCTCTCGCTGGCCGTCACGCGACTGGTCGATCGGGTGTTGACCGGTGCCGAACCGTTGAGTAACCATCCGCCCACGCTCGACAGGCATCAGGCTCGCGATCTGTTGTTGATGGCAGCCAATTACGATCAATCGTCGGCCGAGACCTCGAAAAGCCGTTGGCATCGGCTGCGCCGCGCCTTGCGATTCCCCATTTGGAAATCGTACTGGGATATGGCCGTCGGAATCGGCGTTACGCTACTGGTGGCGGTCGTCACGATTCTGGTCGCTCGGCAAACCGATCGCTGGGAGTATCTGATTACACCATGGCCGTATTTATTGGCGCTAGCCGGCTGGGGGCCGCGATTATGGCGAACCTGGCAGTGGTACTGGCAGGCTCGCGCGATCGTGAATAACGTGCGTGTCGGCAATCGCGAGACGCGCCCGTTGCGACAAGTGCTGATGAACTTCACGCCCAACGAAATCAGTAGCCAACCGCTTCCCAACAAGCAGCGAACCGACGACCGCTACGAAATCTTCGTCAAGTTGCAAGGCGTGTTGCGGGCGCTCGGCTACTCGGGGATCATGGTGCTGGTCGACCGCGTCGACGAGCCGCATTTGATCAACGGTGCGGCCGAGCAGATGCGGGCGCTCTTGTGGCCCATGCTCGATAACAAGTTCCTCAAGCATCCTGGCATGGGCTTTAAGCTGCTGCTGCCCATTGAGTTATCGCGGTTTGTCGAGCGCGAAGAGCGCGAGTTTTACCAGCGTTCGCGGCTCGATAAGCAGAACATGATTCCGTCGCTGGAGTGGACCGGCGAGGCGCTTTACGACGTCGCCAACGCCCGATTAAAGGCGTGTGCGATAAATGGGTCGCGACCGATGTTACGCGATTTATTGGACGAGTCGATCAGCGACCGCCAATTGATCGACGCGCTGCGCAACTTGCGCGTGCCGCGCCACTTGTTCAAGTTCATGTATCGCGTGCTGGTGGCGCATTGCAATGCGCACACCGACGATCAGCCGGTTTGGCGCGTGCCCGCCGCGCTGTTCGATTCGACATTGGCACTCTACCGCCGCGACCAGGATGCGTTTGACCGGGGCGTGGGAGCCGTCTGATTGAGATGAAATCGGATTTGGGTCGGATACCAGATCGAACGTTACCTGCTCGTTTGCTCGATCATCCCACCAATTCTTTGATCGGCTCGGGCCGGCTGACCAGGTATTGCGGCCGACCGTTGGTGTCTTGCAGCGTGGTGTTCTTGGGGTCGATGCCCAACAAGTGATAGAACGTTGCAAACACTTCGTGCAGATGCACCGGACGATCTTGCGGTGCTTCGCCATAGCGATTGGTCGAACCGATCACTTGGCCGGTCTTCATGCCGCCGCCCGCGATAAACGCGGCTGAGGCGCGCGACCAATGATCGCGGCCGGCCGAAGTATTGTTGATACGCGGCGTACGACCGAACTCACCCCACATCACAATCGCGGTGTCTTGCAGCATGCCGCGTTCGTCGAGATCATTGATCAAGGCACTTAGCCCAATATCCAGCTTCGGCAACATTTTACCGAGCGATTTGAAGTTGTCGGTGTGAGTATCCCATCCGCCCCAACTAAAGCTGACGGCACGCACGCCGGTTTCGATCAGCCGGCGCGACAGCAGGAAGCGATTGTTTTCCGTGTCGCCGCCAATAATGCCGTAGCGTTCGCGAACTTTAGGATCTTCTTTATCGGTATTCAGGGCTTGGGACAATTTGCTGCCGGCAATCACTCCGATCGCCCGTTGATTGAACGAGTCGATGGCTTCCATCATGTGGCTGCTGTCCATATCGCGACGGACGCGATCCAGGTCCGACAGCAATTGTGCGCGACCGTTCAAACGGTCCATGGTCACACCGTTGAGCGTCAGATTGGCGCGACCGGGGCCGTCGGGCCGAAACGCCGAATACACGGGGCCTAAAAAGCCGTGTCTGGTGTGGCCGTTCATGTCGACAAACGTCGGCACCGAGCCGTTGGTCGGTCCCTGAAGTTTGGCAACCACAGCGCCCAGGCTAGGGTGACCGCCGACATTTTTGAGATCGTTTTCACTGAAGCCGGTTTCGGTTTGATGCGGCGAATGCTCGTCGCGAATTCCGGTCAGCGAGCGAATAATTGCGTATTTGTCGGCCATTTTGGCCAATTGCGGCATCAGATTGCAGATTTCGACGCCGGAGACGTTGGTCTTGGTCGGTTGAAACTCGCCGCGAATTTCGGTCGGGGCGTCGGGCTTGAGGTCCCACATGTCGATGTGTGACGGTCCACCACCCAAAAAGATATTGATGATCGACTTTTTGGAATGGCCGGCTTTTACCGGATCAGCGGTCGACTCGGCGCGCAGCACATCGGCTAGGGTCGGACCTCCAAGCGTCAGCGCTCCGCCGGCCAGCCCACCAATCTTGAGGAAATTACGTCGCGAAACTCCGTCGCAAAAACGCTCACGCTTACCAAACAGGGTCAACATGATGGACCTCCGTTCCTCAAGAAAAATTGGGGCGGGATAGACACTGACATGACGAATCTCGTGGCGGGAAACCCAGTTGCAATACAACGACTTGGGCTTGCTGAGACTAGTTATACCCAGCCGTTCACAACAAATCAACAAATACTTATCTGTGCCTGGGTGTTTTTCGATTCAAATATATTCGGTGCTTACCTGACAATATGCCAGTTTGAATGTCTCCTTTCGCTGGGCGGCATGTCCGACGGCCCCTGATGCCGGAATTGCGGTCCCAAAACAAAAATGACCCGACTGCGGCAATGGTTACATAAATTATTGTCGGTAACAAAATATGCCCAGTAAAATGTATGGATACTCAGCACCTTTTGTGTAGAAACGTGCCTCGCAGCCGTTACGACGCAACTGGCCGCACCGAAATCCCACATAAAACTGACAGGTCAACAATGTCGCGCGCAGTTGTGCCCCTCTTTGGCAATGCTACCGTTTTGGCAGTGCTACCGTAACCAATGCCACCCAGCGGCTAAACTTGTGTTAAAGCTGCCCGGTTTCCGAGCTTCCAACCTTCGCCCGCCTTCGTAATGTCTGAAGATCAGCTCGTTCGCTGGACCGTTCGGTTATCGTTACTGCTCTACGCGGCGGCAGTGTTTGGGCAATTATTCGTGGTGCGCGCAACCGCACGCACACTTGACCGGGAAGCAGCAGAACGACACGACCGCAACGGCCGCATCTGCCGGTGGCTCTGGACCGCCGGTTGTGGACTGCTATTGGGGCATTTGGCGGCAGCTTTTCATTGGGTTCACGGTTGGAGCCACCAGCAAGCGTACGACGATACCGCACGTCAAACCGAGGCACTTCTGGGCTGGCCGTTCGGCGAGGGCGTGTATGTGAACTATCTGTTCGCCGCAGTTTGGGCTACCGATGCAATCGCATGGTGGACCTTCGGCATCGAACATTACGCGCGACGCGGTCGAGCAATGACTTGGTGTCTGCACGCTTTCTTGTTGTTCATTATCTTCAATGCGACCGTGACCTTCAAAACGGGCGCGGTTCGATATTTCGCGATTGGAATTTTGATAGCGCTAGCCGTCGCACTAACGCAACGGTCGCTGTACCGTCGGCGCTTGCCTTAGCACCGGCTTCGTCGAGGATCGAGCTATTCGAAGTCGTTTGCTGGCAAAATGTCCGCTCGCCGCCAATCCCTAGCGAAGCTGGGGCAGAATAACTGCGCTTCGAGCTATTAAATCCGCCAGCTCCAATCGGCTAGCTAAATCATTCGCATTCAATCTTGCCGCTTCTGTCGATAAGTTGGCCAGGCGATTGGCCTGATAATCCTAATAATCAGCACCTGTCGCTTAAATCCAATCCCCCGCTCGGCTTTGTTTGCTACACACGCAAACGTGACACACAATTGTGTTGGAAAGGTGAGCGCAACCAACGGGACTTAAGCGCTTGCCAACCGGCTTCTTAGTGAACG
>JAYTAU010000185.1:0-4801 GCA_043737375.1 Planctomycetia bacterium | reverse complement strand
TTTCGGCAGTCGCTCCTACGCAACTCGGCGAAGGCCTGCTCCAGTCGGCATCAACGATTCGCGCCAATCGTGGGCCGTCGATCTTGCCGAACGAAGTTCGCCAGGAGCAGGTCTCGATGACGATCCGTGCCACGAGCAATGAGTTGCGACGAGGCGAACGCGAAGATTCGGTCCACGGCAATCCGTTGCGAACCGGCAAGGTGATTCAAGCCGGCGAGACCGAACGCTCATCCGGCGACAAATTCATGGTCCGTCCGGCAAGTGCCACGCTGCCGGTTATGGATGCAGCGCCGATTTCAAACGGCAACCCGTTGCGTTAATAACTTCGAAGCTGGTCCACCGGCGGAATGAATTACGAAGCCCGAATGACCAAGTCCAAGTAGTCGCGATTTTGCATTCATCTTTGCCGGGTGCCATGCCCACTGCCCTGAGTGGGCATGAAGCGCTCGCTTGGGCAATCTCAGCAATAAAACGACAAACGTCAATTGTGCCGACCCCGAACAGTCGGAAAAGTCACTTCGTATCAACCTTCGTTCCGTACGGCGCGCGCGAGTACATCCAGCGTTTTCGCAGCCTGTCGCTCGCGCGAGTATAACGGTGCCGCGTCTCGGCTATTCGCCGCCAATCGTTCGCGTAGCTTCGCGTCGGACATTAAGCGACGTACGGCAGCCGCCAGCGCGGCCGGTTGGGCCGGCGGAATCACCAACCCGGCGTCGTGTTCCAACACGATCTTGTCCCCTTCGCCATCGGGACCGACATACAGTATCGGTAACCCCACGGCCATCGACTCGAATATTTTCGACGGGATGACCGAGGCGAAAACGGGATCGTCCTTTAGGTGTACCAGCGAGGCATCGCAGACACTCCAAAATTTTGCCAGTAGTTCCTTCGGTTGGCGCGGGACGAGGACCACGTTTTTAAGATTGCGTTCAACGACCGCGCGTTGCAGATTCTCGCGCGCCGCACCCCCGCCCACAAACAAAAATGTGACCGGCTCGTCTTGCATTAGTTCGGCCGCGTGCGCCACGTTTTCCAGACCATGCGCCAAGCCCAGCGTGCCCAAGTAACCCACGACAAATCGTCCGGCGAGACCGTATGATTGTTCGATCTCTTGGTCGCGATGCGATTGCGGAGCGAACAGGTCGAGGCTGGCCCCGTTGATCACGACGTCGATTTTTTCGGCGCTGACGCCGCGCTCTATCAAATCGGTTTTGAAGGCGTGCGTGAACGACAAAATTCGCCGGCTGCGTCGATACAGAAACAGCTCCAACCGTTCCAGCAATCGGTACAGGCGTCCGCGTTGCATACTCGACGTGGCCAGAATCGACGCCGGCCACAGGTCGCGCAGCTCGAAGACATGCGGCACGCGGCGCAGCATCGCATAACAGACTCCAGCGACAGCCACGAACAGTTGCGGCGAACTGGCGATCACGACGTCGGGCTTTTGCTCTCCTAGAGCGGCCAATACCGCGGTCGGTACGTACGACGCATAATCCAATGTGCGGCGCAAGAAGCCTTCATTGGCGGTGATGTAGGTTTTCACGCGGACTACGCGAATGCCGTCGATCTGCTCGACCTGGCGCAGACGATTGGTGTAGCCGTCGTACACGCGGCCTTCGGGAAAATTGGGCGCACACGTAATCACGGTGACGTTGTGGCCGTCGCGCGCCCAAATTCGGCAGCGCTCGTAGATATGGGTGGCCGGAGCGTTGGTCTCGGGCTTAAAGTTATCGGCGAAAAACAGTATGCGCATGCGTGCAGTTTAGCTCGCCGCATTCGACGAATGCGACATCACCGGCTCCAGCATCGGCAGTACCATTTTGACGTCGCCCGTATGATGCGCTGGAACGGCTTGATGCAGGGGGCTCATCGGATGAACTGGAACTGTGAGTGGCGATACGCTCGGCTGAGGCATCGGCGAGGCGATAGGCGATTTCGTTTCGCCCTTGCGATTGGCAATGGCCAGCAGTTCGTGAATTTGAGCTTCAAGCGGTTCGACAAAGTCGAGAAAACTGGATAACTGAGCACTAGCACCGCGCACGTCCTGATGTCCGATCACATGCAAATGACCGATCGTTGCACCATCGACCAGCAATGGCAGGTCCATCCGCCAGGTTTTGCTCGACACGACCGGCGTTTTGCGACTCCAGGTTGCATAAAAGTCTTCGTGCAAATGCGGCAGATAAAGATTCAATCGCAACCGCGTCAGGTCGAAGCGTTCGGCCGATTCCACCAAGGCGTTCCAAATTTTTTCTTCCCACTGCAGCGAGCCTTGCAGTTGATGGCTGGAATGCGTCGGCCTTTCATCTTTGTCGTTAAACGACACGATCGAGCGGCCCAACCCTACCAACCGAGAATTCAATAGCATCAACTCGACATGACCAAACACGCGCGTCGAAATCAAAACCGCTAAAACTACAATGACCGTGGTCACTCCGATCCATTCGTTCTGAAAATAAATTCCGGCCAACGAGCCGAACGATGTCACCAGGCACAAGCCCGCGATCAAACTGACCGCTTGCCGAGTGGTCAGGCCCTGAGTGAGCAACCGATGATGGATGTGCCCGCGATCGGTCGTGTAAATGCTGCGGCCGGTGAGTTTGCGTCGCAGTATAGCAGCCAATGAATCGAGCAAAGGAATGGCCCACACGGCCAGCGGCGCGGAAAACGCAACCGTCGCAGCTTCTTTAGTCGAGCAGCGAAGTGCCAGCGCACCCAGAATTAGCCCGATAATCATGCTACCTGCATCACCCAAATAAATGGTGGCCGGAGCGAAGTTGTATCGCAAAAATCCGATCAGCGAGGCCGCCAGCACGAAGGCGATAATCGCATCGACTTGGCTGCCTGCCATCAGGGCCATCAAACCCAAGGTGACGCTGAAGATCGCTCCGACACTAGCGCAGAGGCCGTCGACGCCATCGATCAAGTTGAATGAGTTGATCGATCCAAGCAACCAAAACAGCGCCAACAGCGAGCCGATGTTGCCTATGTAGAATTCGTGGCCGAACAGTGAAACATAGTCGATGGTCAGACCATGACCGGAAAAGACCACGATCGCCGCAGCGACCAACTGCCAAAACAGTTTGGTTCGACCGCGAAGTTGCCAGGCGTCATCGACCAATCCAACCCCGCACAACATCACGGTTGCCGCCAACAATCCTGCCAACGGACGGACGTTGGTTTTCACGGTCAGTCCAAACTCGTACCAACCGACGATCAGCACGAGAACACCGAGCAACAGCCCCGCCAATACGGCTGAGCCGCCTCCCAGGGCAACCGGCGCCTTCTGCATTTTTCGACGCCCGTCGGGCCGATCGACAAAATTCTTACGAACGGCCCACCAGCGTACCACCGGAGTCAGCGTAAAGCTGCCGATCAGCGCGGCACCAGCGGCCAAAATCAGTGCTGTGATGAACATCAAGGATTCGGTTAACTAGAACGAAGGATCCAAGCGGGTTGGTCGACGCAAATCAAGGTTGCAACACTCTTTCCAACAGCTTCCCTTCTGTGGCAGCACTGCCTCCTTGGCAGTTTTCAGCTTGCCCCAACCGAACTCGGCAGCCCTCGCTTCATTGAGTTTGTCAGTCGTCGCCCCGACTTGTCGAAATTATGCGATGCACTCGTCCAGCGCTTGGGAGCCACGTTCATTTGGACCCGTAGCTTAAGTACTGGTCACATTCCATTCGTACTTGCAATCCCTGCGGCGAACGCCGCATCAGATAGAAAAATCATCCCCCGACAAGCTGCCGATGTCGGATATGTCCGCCCGCAAACCCAACTAAAACCGAACTTCGACTCTTTTCACTCAAGTTCGATGGTTTTATTTAAGCAAGGGCCTTCCGCCAAGTCAATGTTTCGCGAAGCCGTGGCCGGTTTATTCCGAAGATAGCGGAAGATTAGCGATTTTACTGCTCGACCAGCTTGCCTATTTGCACTAAACCGTCGCTAGCATGATGTTTAACGTGTACGGCTGGAGTACGATGGATCAACAATTCCCCTCTGGCAAGGCGCAGGAAAAGGGGAGGGGCCGATCGAGAAGGCAGACGCTCGCCGGGACCGGCTCCCCACAACACCGAGGCCACGACAGCGGAATGACCCGATTTCTGCAACTGTTCCATACCGTCCGCCACCTGCGGCCTGTACAAATTGTGGGACGACTGCGGCATTGGTTACCGACGGCGGCCCCAGATCTGCGGCCCGCGCCGCTGCCTCGCCGCCTAACCGGCAATTGGCAACCGCCCGGCTGCCGATCGCCTTCTCTACTTGGGCCGAATTGTTTTCGATTGCTAAATCTGGAGCGATCGTTAACCGCGGCTGCCGATTGGAATAATCCGGCGTGGGAACGCCTTTGGCTCTACAACCTGCATTATTTCGACGACCTCAACGCAAAGGCCGCCGAGACCCGCGATCCTTGGCATGGTCCGCTCATCGAACGTTGGATCACGGAACATCCGCCGGCAGCCGGCCCCGGCTGGGAGCCATTTCCCACCTCACTGCGAATTGTCAATTGGATCAAATGGGAATTTAACCGGCGAGCAGCTAGTCATCATGCTTCGTTGGGCAGTACCGCATTGAGCGACGCTGCCATCCACAGCCTCGCCGTACAGGCCCGGCAGCTCGATCGCAATCTCGAATATCACCTGCTGGGCAATCATTTGCTGGCCAATGCCAAGGCGCTGATTTATGTCGGGGCGTTCTTCACCGGCGACGAAGCCCGGCGTTGGCTCTCAAAAGGTTTGAAAATTCTGCGCCGCGAGCTGCCTGAGCAATTGCTGCCCGATGGCGGGCATTTCGAATTGAG
>JAYTAU010000184.1:0-4807 GCA_043737375.1 Planctomycetia bacterium | reverse complement strand
GAGTTGGCCAACTTCGTCTGCGCCATCGGCGTGATCAGCATGGTCTATGGCGCGTTTGCGGCGCTAGCCCAAAAAGATTTTAAGCGTATGGTCGCTTACAGCTCTGTCTCGCACATGGGCTACGTAGTCTTGGGCTTGGGCGTCTGGAGTGCGACCGCGGGTCATCAATACAACGCCGACTATTGGGCCTGGGGCATGAACGGCGCGATGTTTCAGATGATCGCGCACGGCATCAGTTCGGCCGGTATGTTCTTTATGGTCGGCGTGATTTACGACCGCGTGCATCATCGCAATCTGGACGAATTCGGCGGGCTGTTTAACTTGATGCCGGTCTATAGCGGACTGGCGTTTGGGCTGTTTTTTGCCGGACTGGGGCTGCCGGGACTGTGCGGGTTCATCGGCGAATTTTGGGTGACGCTGTCGGTTTGGAACTACAGTCGCCCCCTGGCGATCATTTCCGCCGCGGTAGTCGTGCTGACGGCTGCCTACATTCTTTGGGCTTTGCAGCGTGTGTATTTGGGGGCCGAGTACAAAGGTCCGCACGCCGATCATATTACGCCAATCACCGGGCGCGAGATCGCGATCGCCGGGCCGCTGTTGGCAGCAGCGATTGTGTTTGGCGTGTATCCGAAGCTGCTGTTCGATTACATGGAACCCAGCGTCACCCAAACCGCCGAAGACTTGGCCGCTTGGACGCGCGATGTGAAAGATGCGGGGCTGATGAACAATGGCAGTCTGGTCGAGAATCGCAGGCTTGGCGCCGACGCGTCCGTCGATGCCGCCGTGGCGCAAGTTGAACCGTAGTTTGTCAGTTGTCAGTTGTCAGTGGCGAATCGTGATTCGTCCTGTAATTCGTCCTTTGTAATTCGTAATTCATCAGCTCGCCCGTGAACCTGACCGAACTCGTTAACTCGTTGTACAACAACACCGTCGTGGTCAGCCTGCCGGAATTCCGGCCGGAGCTCTGCCTATGCGCGACGATCGTGCTGATGTTGTTGTCGCGCATTCTGTTCGACCGGCGCATCGACGCGTTTCTGCTGGCGCTGATCGGATCAGTGACGGGCTTCTATTTAGCCCTGCAACCGTACTTGGACTCGGCGGGCCACGGCAGTTCGATTGGGCGAACGGAGATTTTTACGGGACTGCTTGTCTACGACTCGTTTACGGTTTTCTTTCGCGCCTTTCTGATGTTCTTTGCCGTCCTGTTCGTCATCTTTACCAAGCTTTCGGGCATACCTGATCGCGAGGATGCGCCGGACTTCTATTCATTGTTCTTGGGCGCAACTCTGGGCATGTGTCTGATGGCTTCGGCCAATCATTTACTGTCGATCTTTTTGGCGGTCGAAATGGCCAGCGTGCCGTCGTACGCCCTGGCCGGCTTGCTCAAAGGCCGCCGCCAAAGTAGCGAAGCGGCGCTAAAATATTGTATCTATGGTGCCGGAGCCGCCGGAGTCATGCTGTACGGCATCAGTTTGCTCGCGGGAGTCTTGGGCACTTGCCATCTGCCGACCATGGCGCACGAGCTTTCCAATCTGATTGCGTCGGGCAGTATGTCGGACCGGTACATGGTGCTGGTATTGGGCGGGCTGATGACGATGGTTGGGTTGGCGTTCAAGCTCTCGGCCGTGCCGTTTCATTTTTGGTGCCCCGATGTGTTCGAAGGTGCCAGTGCCGAGGTCAACGCGTTTCTCAGCGTCGCCTCGAAAGGCGCCGCCATGGCGCTGTTGGTCCGAGTGGCAGTCGGCTTCAGCCATGTTCCGGCCGATTTGCCCATCGCAGTAGAGCCGGCGACCGTCGCCATCGCACAAGCAGAAATGGTCGCCCCCAGTGCATTCTCTGTCGCCGACAAAACGAACACGGACGTGTCGCTCGGCGCTGCTAACCAGGCCGGCGCAGGAATTTCGCCGGGTGACGTGGCGCTGACGCCCGTTCGTCAATTCATGATGTTGGTGCTGGCGTTCATTTCAGCCATCACCTGCACGTTCGGCAACCTCGCAGCCTATGGCCAAACGAACATCAAACGGCTCTTGGCCTATTCGACCATCGCCCATGCCGGCTATATGATCATGCCCGTGTCGGCGGCCTTGGCCTTGACCGGCGCACACGACTCGGCGGCTCAAGCGGCCTATGCGGCAGTGCCGTTTTATATTGCCGTGTACTTATTCATGAACCTGGGCGCGTTCGCCATCGTGGCATTTCTACGTAACGAATTGCGTAGCGAAGACATTGCCTCGTACGCCGGATTGGTGCGTCGTTCGCCGGGCGTGGTGATTTGCTTCACGGCGATTTTATTCAGTCTGGTCGGGTTGCCGCCGCTGGCCGGTTTCTCGGGCAAGTTCCAGATATTTGCCTCGCTGGTCGATGCGATTCGAGTGCCATGGGCAGCCAATACCATGATCGCCCTGCTTGTCATCGGCGGCCTAAATACGGCGATCAGCTTGTTCTATTATATTCGCGTGATCAAGGTTATGACACTTGAGCCTGAGCCTGTCGATCGTGTGCAAGGGGTGTTTCCGCTGGTCTCGGTGCGCGGGGCGTTCATTACCGTAATCACGATTCCGGTGTTCGTGCTGGGATTGTTTTGGAACGATCTGTACTTGCTGGCGCAGCGAGCGACGAACGGCTTGCTCTAATCGTCGAAAAACATGTTAGGAACATAATGTCGCGCCCATCGAGCACCAATTCGCTGCACACGCTCAATCGCATCTTTATCGTAGTGCATCGGTCGTTGGCCATGTACTTAGCCGATGCAAAGCCGTGGACTGCACATGGATGCCATACAGCGCGCGAGCGATTGAGCAACCTCGTGGCCGATCAACGAGATTACGCGCAGCGAATCTCGCACTATCTGACCTCGCAGCGATACACGGCTGATCAAGGCGAGTTTCCGATGACTTATACCGACTTGCACGACCTATCGCTCGATTATTTGATGACCGAATTGTTGCGTCATCAGCGGCATGATGTCGGCACTCTCGAACAACTGGTCAGCCAGTTACCCGGCGACCCGCAGGCGCGCAATCTGGCTGAAGAGGTACTGGGCAATGCCCGGGGGCACTTGGAACTGCTGGAAGAAGCGCTCATCAAGCCGGCAAGCATTGCCACGACGCAAGTTTTGACGGGTCACGATCTGCCGCAATCGCCGCTGAAATTGCACGTGTGATATTCTTGTAGGAGTGTGATAATTTTGTAGGAGCGGCTTCCCAGCCGCGAACATTATCGGCGGGTCGGTCGCCGATGGGAATCGGCTCCTACAGGTGATAAGTCATATGCCCCTGGTCGACACACACGCGCATCTGGCCGACGAGCGCTTTCAAGAAGAACTGCCCGCGCTGATCGAGCGCGCACGAGCCGTCGGTGTCGAACAGCTCATCACTATCGGCACGACGGCCGACGATAGCGAAGCCTGCGTGGCGATTGCCGCCGCTTATCCGAATGTGTTCGCGTCGATTGGCATCCATCCCAACAATGCTGCCGAAGCCGGGCCAAGAGATTGGGACCGTATTCTGCGTTTATGCGAAGAGCAATCCGGTCCCCGGTCGCTAACCTCTGGTCACGAGCCCTTAGCCTCCAGTCCCCAGCCTCAAGCCCCTAGCCTCAAGCCCGAGATACAGGGCGCTAACGTACCCCGCTCGCCGCGATTGATAGTCGCACTCGGCGAGACGGGCCTCGACAAACATTGGGATCGCACGCCGTTCGACTTGCAGCAAGATTATTTCGATCGTCACCTGCGGCTTTCGCAGCAGACTGGCTTGCCGGTCGTCATTCATACGCGAGATTGCCTGGACGATGCGATTGTGATGTTGCGGGCTGCACGCGAGCGCGGGCCCATCACCGGAGTGATGCACTCGTACACGGGCGACGGCCAGCGCGCGGCCGAATGTGTATCGCTTGGGCTATACATCAGTTTTGCCGGGATGGTGACGTTCAAAAAATCGGACGATTTGCGCGCGGTCGCGGCATCGATTCCGATCGATCGGATCTTGGTCGAGACCGACAGTCCGTACTTGGCGCCGGAGCCGTTTCGCGGCCGACGCAATGAGCCGGCGCATGTGATTCATACCGCACAATGCATTGCCGATGTGCGGGGCATGCCGCCAGATGATTTCGCGACTTTGACTTCGAATAACGCCCGGCGACTGTTCAATTTGCCCGACACTCGTTGACGAATCGGAGCCTCGCGCAAGGGCGCAAAGAAGAGGCATTTCGCCTTGGTTGGACAATCCACGCCGAGCAGATGTTTATTTTAATTCGATGGATAGAAGACTACCCTGAGTCGTCCAATTCAATCATGATTACTTGACGCTCGCCCACTATTTTTGGGTAAAGTCAATTCAACCAACTCTACCAACTACTACCTTTCCTTTGCGCCTCTGCGCCTTTGCGCGAGATCCTATAGAGTTGCGCTGGTAGCCTAATCTTTGAATAGGTAAACTCATGCCTCGACGAATTTTGGTGCTCTCAGCGTCGGTCGGAGCAGGGCACATTCGCGCGGCCGAAGCGGTCGAGTTGGCGTTGCGGCAGGTCGACCCCACGGCCGAGGTCACCAACGTCGATGTGCTGACCTTGACCAACAGCGTCTTCCGCCGGCTTTACGGCACGGCGTATCTCGACCTGGTCAACAAGATGCCGCACGCGCTGGGCTACTTTTACGATCTGTTGGATCAAGAGCCGTCGCCCAAGCAGCGTTCGGATCGTCTGCGGCGGTTGGTGCAGCGGATGAATCTGCGCAAGTTTCTAGCGTTCCTCAAAAGCGAACGCTGGGACGCCATCGTCAACACGCATTTCTTGCCGGCCGAAATTATCG
>JAYTAU010000183.1:0-1863 GCA_043737375.1 Planctomycetia bacterium | reverse complement strand
ATCGACTTGGCGATGGTCTTTGTCTCGCACCATCACGTCGCCCAGATGGCCGAAATCGCCAAGAGCATTTGTGACGCACTGGGCACCGACGCACTGCTAGGCTGCACGGGCGAGTCGATCGTCGGCGGCAGTCAAGAAATCGAATCCGCCCCGGCCATGTCGCTTTGGCTGGCCGGCTTGCCCGGCGTGTCGCTTGATCTGTTTCATCTCGATTTTCATCAACATACCGACGGCGCGCTATTCAGCGGTTGGCCGGAACATTTGGAAGACGAATGGCCGACCGACAGCACGGTGTTGCTGCTGGCCGAGCCGTTCAGTTTTCCGGCCGATGTACTGCTCGAACATTTCAACGAAGACCGGGCCGGGCTGCCGGTTATCGGCGGGATGGCCAGCGGCGGCCATGGCCCGGGCCAAAACAAACTGATTCTCGGCCGCGCGGTTTACGATCGCGGCGCGGTGACGGCGCGGATCGGCGGCGCGGTGCGAGTGCGCAGCGTGGTCTCGCAGGGCTGCCGGCCGATCGGCCGACACTACGTCGTCACCAAGGCCGAACGCAATGTGATCATGGAGCTCAGCGGTCAGACCGCGATGGCTCGGCTGCACGAAGTTTACGAAACATTGACGGATGGCGAAAAAACACTGGTGCGAAACGGGCTGCATGTCGGCCGAGTGTTGAGCGAGTACCAGGATGAATTCGAACGGGGCGATTTTCTGGTGCGAAATGTCGTCGGTGCCGATCCCAAGAGCGGCGTGATTGCCATTGGCGATTATGTGCGGCCGGGGCAGACCGTGCAGTTTCATATTCGCGATGCGGCCTCGGCCGATGACGATCTGCGGCTGCTATTACGCGAGTCGATGTCGTCGGGCACCGCTGACGATAAGCCAGCCGATGGGAGTACCGGCCACGCCGCGGGTGCGCTGTTGTTCACTTGCAACGGGCGGGGCACCAATCTGTTTGCCGAACCGAACCACGATGCCAAGTGCGTGCAGCAAACACTAGGGAATATTCCATTGGCCGGTTTCTTTGCGCAAGGCGAGTTGGGGCCGGTGGGTGGCAAAAACTTCTTGCACGGCTTCACGGCCAGTATTGCGCTGTTCGAACCGCGGCCGGCGTGAACCGCGGACGAGAGTTGACCACGAAACACACGAAAGACGCGAAAAGAACGAATGGGGGAGTGTAGGAATGGCGGGGAGGAAGGACTGGCGATGGCTTCTGCGTCCTCAAGCACCGAAGGTGCGATTCAGCCACAGCCCAGGGCAACGCCCTGGGGATTCGTGTCGCTATGTCCAGAAGGGCTGAAAGCCCGATTCAGACGTCAGCCGCCGAAATAATCGCAACTGGTCTGTCGGACGCCAGAACCAAGCACTGGCAGGGGTGTTCAATCTAAGGCGACAATTGTCGACGGATTTAAATGATATGACATTCAATAGTAGTTATCGAACATCGCTGGTCCTGATCGCGACATTATTGCTGCTTCGCGGCAATGCAATCTGCGCCGCCGAACCGACTCCGACATCCGTCTCAGCAAGCGATACTATCGCTGCTGACAAAATGCTCGCTGACAAACGCCGGCTCGCCCCGCTGCAACCGCTGGTTGGCGAATGGAAAGGGGTCGGCCAGCCGCGACGCGGATCAAACGTAGGCGCGTGGAGCGAGGAAATGTCGTGGGCTTGGGAGTTCACCAAAGACCGCGCGCAACTCGCGGCCACGCTCAAGGGGGGTAAATTCTACACGGCGCTAACGATCGCGCCGGCCGACAAAGCCAATCGGTTCCAGTTGACTGCCACTTTGCCGGATGAAAAGTCGACGGAGAACTTTGCTGGCGAGCGCGACGACGAGGGAGCGATAACTTTCGTGCGGTC
>JAYTAU010000182.1:0-4812 GCA_043737375.1 Planctomycetia bacterium | reverse complement strand
GCGCCCAACGTCGACTCGCCGGCAAAGCCGGAGGCTGAATGCAATTAGGGTGCCGCCACTACCGGTCTGTCGGTTAGCACCCGCTGGCCTTGTTGCTGCGGTGGGGCTTCTCTATACTGCCCGCGCAAAGCGCCTGAAGCCTAGCTATACGAACGCAAACGCCCCGTTTATCAAGCTAATTCGATCCGTCGACAAGGATGTCGTCCATGCGGATGTCGGTCATCGTTAGTACCTACAACTCGCCCGATTGGCTTGAGAAAGTCTTGTGGGGCTATTCGGTGCAATCGCAGCGCGATTTTGAGCTGGTCATCGCCGACGATGGTTCCACGACGGCAACGGCCGAGCGCATCGAGTCGATCCGCCGCCAAACGAAGCTCGACATCCGGCATGTCTGGCACGAAGACCGCGGCTTTCGCAAATGCACGATCTTGAACCGTGCGATCGAAGCGGCAACTTCCGATTATCTGGTGCTGACCGACGGCGACTGCATTCCACGCCGCGACTTTCTCGAGACCCATGCGCAATTTGCAGCGCCGGGGCGATTTCTTTCCGGCGGGCTGTTTCGGTTACCTCGCGATCTGAGCCAAACGATTTCCAAAGACGATATCCTTAGCGGTCGCGCTACCAATCCGGCGTGGTTGGTCGAACGTCAGGTACGTCGTTCGCTCAAGCTTCTCAAGCTTCAGCTTCAGGGGCGTTGGGCACGCTGGGCCGATCGCCTGACCACCACGCGGCCGACCTGGAACGGGGCAAATTCCTCGGCCTGGAAAGCCGATTTATTGACGGTCAACGGTTTCGACCAACGCATGGAATGGGGAGGCGAAGACCGTGAGATGGGGGAACGATTGATCCACATCGGCATCCGCCCGATCCAGGTACGCTATCGGGCGATTTGCGTTCATCTGGATCACGATCGCGGTTACATTCGACCCGAAGCCTACCAACACAATTTGAAAATTTGGGACGAGACCCGACGAACTCGCGCCGTCTGG
Source organism: Planctomycetia bacterium (assembly GCA_043737375.1). Taxonomy (GTDB): domain Bacteria; phylum Planctomycetota; class Planctomycetia; order Pirellulales; family JALHPA01; genus JAWXCH01. Next base: position 3,820 of record JAYTAU010000182.1, on the reverse strand, counting down.
ACCCCATTCGGTATTTGTGGGCAAGCCTATCCGATCGGCACGACCCAGGCAGCCTAATCAGCATTCCTCCGATCGACGGATAATTTCACACAAGGAATAGTCATGCGACGATTGATCAATCGAATGATTGCTCCGGTCGGCTACGAGTTGAAACATAAGCTGCCCCCCACGGTGGTCGTGCCGCCGGCGCCGGTCGAGAACGATCGCGCGACGATGAGCGGCGGGCTACAGTTGCTAATCGAACAAGAGATTCCCGTTGCGACCGTGTTGGATGTCGGCGCGTCCGACGGTCGCTGGTCGCAACAGTGTATGGGCTGGTACGGCAAGGCGGACTATGTGTTGTTCGAGCCGCAACCGGCCCACACCGCCGCTCTGGCCGAATTCAAAGCGCACTCGAAACAATCCGTCACGATTGTGCCGGCAGCGGTCGGCGTATCGGAGGGCCGGATTGAATTCGATGCATCCGACGCATTTGGCGGAGCATTATCGCCCGAAAAAACCGCGATCTCCATCGAAGTCGATCTGACGACAATCGACGCCACGGTCGCCCGGCTTCAACTTGAAGGGCCTTTTTTGCTCAAGCTAGACACGCATGGTTACGAGAAAAGCATTCTCGACGGCGCGGCTCAGACGCTAGAGAAATGCGGTGCCTTGATCATCGAAGCGTACAATCATCGTTTCACCGCCGAGGGAATGATGTTTTGGGAACTGTGTGCCTTTTTAGCGGCGCGCGGCTTCCGCGTCATCGACATGGTCGACGTGACGCGACGACCCCGCGACCACTCGATGTTTCAGATGGATATCGTCTTCGTGCGGGACACCTGGAAGGGCTTTAAATGCAATCACTATTGATGCAATCGTAAGGGGCGAACGAAAAAAAACTTCCCGATATTTCCGACCCTCACCCCACCCTCTCCCAGAGGGAAAGGATTTTGTGAGGAAGTTATTTTTCGTTCGCCCCTAAACGGAATAGATGCCGTTTTACATCAGGCCACCTTGCGCAGCGCTTCGTCGAAGGCACGCAACGGAAAAATATGCGCGTGCGGATCCGTCGGGTAGGCCTGGTCCGAGACGACCATGTCGGCCTGCAAGGCCAAATGCGCCACCCGCGGGTTGGGTTCCAGCACCACTAACAAGCGGCAATTCGCCTGCTTGCTGAAATTACCGGTGCCGGGTGAAAACAAGACTTCGACCTCGGGTTCATGCTGCTCGCAGCTGCTGCGTTGCCCCCCGGTGTATTCACCGGGGGCTAAACGAGCACCATTGGTCAAGCGAGCACCGGGGGCAAAATGATCGCGATGACCCAGTCGGGTCATGAACTGCGCAGCGGTACGTTGGTCGTCGGGGCGTCCGACAACCTGAACTCGGATATCGGCCAAGCTCCGTTTTTGCAAGCCGTTGCGACAGCGGGTCAACGCCCCGCGTCGGAAATAATAGGGGATATTGGCTCCGTCGCACCAGCGTTTGCTTTTGGTCGTATCGACCGGATGCCAGATGTGATAGAGGTTCGTCCAACGCAAAATCGACTTTGTTCGCACGCCGGCACGAATCAACCGCCGACCCAGGTCGCAGTCTTCCTGTCCCCAGCCTTGAAAGTTTTCGTCGAAACCATTGATGCGTTCGAAATCCGCCCGCCAAATTCCGACATCACAACCTGCTAGCTTGTGTTTGGTGGGATGTTTACGCCAACCGTTGAAGCGAATTTTCAGATCGCGAAAAAACAGCCGCCGACGTTCTTTGCGATGATCCCAGTGCTGGTACTCGCCGCTACGCACGATATCGTCGGTCAAATGTTCCGAGGATGCCTGATCCATGCGGTAATAAAAGCCCAGCATCGCGCAGTTTTGTTCTTTGCGGCGAAGATGAATCTTCACGTGATTCGGGGGCAAGATGCAATCGCCGTCCAAAAACAGCAGATACGGAGCCGTCGTGGCCGCCGCCCCTTCGTTACGGCTGCGGGCGGGGTGATAGATGGTGTGCGGATGCGTCGTAAAATGGACGGGAAAGTCGACCGAGCGGCGAAACTGCGAGACAATCTCGGCCGTCTCATCGGTCGAGCCGTCGTCGGTTACGACAACCTCGAATTGTCCCGCGACTTCTTTCTGCAGCGTCACCGATAGCAACGCCTTTCGCAAGTGCAAAGGCTTCTGATACGTCGTAATTACTAGCGCGATTTCAGGTCGGGTGGCGGCCATGCTGCGTCCGTTCCACATAAAGATTTTGCCGTAGTCGGCCCGAACGTTTGGGTTCGCGCGCGTGCGGCAAGAATAACGGCTGTCGCGAAGACGACCAAGATCATTTTGGTTGCCCAATTTCACTACTTCACTCGCGGATGTCTGTGTTTCGCGAGAGTGTAATACGCCACTTGCCCGACGCGTCAAGTTCGCGATTGGTATAGCAATTTGTTCGACGATTTTGGTATACGACATCACATACACGCCTGCACCACCGCTGCGACGCGTTGGCGGTTGCAACTGCGCCAACGCGTATTGCTTCGAAATTCCTCCGCAGTTTCTCCTGTAACTCTGCGGTTCATCGAATTGTGTCATTGGCAGAAAGTCCGTAGATGGTCATTTTGGGCAAACGGTACGGCCAATTGGGAAACCGGCTGGTAGTGTTCGCGCACTTGATCGCCAACGCGATCGAGAACAATTATCTCTTGCTGAACCCTAGCTTCGATGAGTACGCGCATTTGTTCGAGTCGACCTCGGTCGATATGCTGTGCCGCTTTCCGCCCCGGTCGTCGCTCGTTCGCGGCGGGCCTTGGACGCGCAAACTGTTGTATCGGCTGTTTTATGAACCGGCAAAGTTTTGTCATCGGGCGAGCATCAACAATTCGATCGTGCAGGTCGTCAATATCACGAAAACCCACGATCAACCCAACGAAATCTTCAATTTAGCCGGCCCGCAGTTCGCCGAGATTCGCGCGCGCTCGCGGGTGGTCGTGCTGCAAGGTTGGAAATTCAGAGACAACGCCGGCGTGCTGAAGTATGCCGATGTAATCCGGGGTCACTTCGTGCCGCGCGCCTGTTATCGCGACAACGTCGACCGTTTGATCGACGCGGCCCGACGCGATTGCGATTTACTGGTCGGAGTTCATATTCGGCAAGGGGATTACCAACACTGGCTCGGCGGCGAGCACTATCATCCGACTTCGTTTTATATCGACTGGATGCAGCACATTCAGCGCGAGCTGCCGGATCGACGAGTCGGCTTTTTGATCTGTTCCAATGTACCGCAAGACAAAGCCCAATTTGCAGGATTGCATACGACCATCGCGCGAGGAAACTTGATCGAAGATATGTACTCGTTGGCGGAATGCGACTTAATCATCGGTCCGCCAAGTACTTTTACGGCGTGGGCGGCGTTCTATCGCGGTACCCCATTGTGCCACATTTTCAATGATCGTCACGATATACGGCTCGATCGGTACAAATCCGTGCGATCAATCCGGCGCGCCGGTTGACGATCGCAAAGCCATCTAAATTCGGTCCCTGCGTTGAACCGTTTCCCAACGAATCACGCTAAGTTAGCTGCAATCTTCGCGCGGCACGCCGCGCGATAGACCATTGCGAATGATCTTGACCCAAGCTGGGTTTTTCTCGATATTCCGCCCACCCTGGGGGCAGGCTCGGTATCGAAAGCAGGATACGCTTTCGAACCGGGATTTTCGTTCGCCTAAATTATTTCGGAATACGTAAACGGTTTAGCGCCATTATCATGAAAATCGATTCGCTACCGCCTGCGATCACGACGACCTGCCTCATCAATAATTTCAACTACGCGCAGTATGTCAACGAAGCCGTACAAAGTGCGCTGG
>JAYTAU010000181.1:0-4817 GCA_043737375.1 Planctomycetia bacterium | reverse complement strand
GCCCGAAGCGACCGCGGCCAACTCCAACAGTACCGGCGCAAATTGCTGGGGCTTGACCGCCAGAATAATCACGTCGGATTGGAGGGCCACTTCGTGATTCGACGACACGCGCCGCGAGCCTTCGACCAGTCGAGCAAACTCGTCGCCGGCTTCGGCCACCGGGTCGAAATAGACGATGCGCGACGCCGGCACCAAATCGGTTGTCACAAAGCCGCGCGCCAGCGCGCGGGCCATCTGCCCTGCTCCGATAAAGCCGATCGTCGGTACGCTCACTCCAGCCAAGATTAGAACCGTTTGATATGGAACCAGGGCCAGCAGCCGGGCTGATCCCGACCATGAATCTTGTTGCCTGTATTTATAACGCTTGCCGATTTATTGAGAATCAGCAGCTAGCTTAAATGCTACGTGAAAAACAGGATGCAGGCTAGTAGTCGGTCAAACGAGATTTGGCGAGTAGCCGAAAAGCGCCGGAGTTTGGGTGACGTTATGTGATCGACAGCCCCTATCAGCGCGCCCCAGGTCTGGCGACCTTTGCTACGCGGAGCTAACCCCGTCTCGCAAGGCGTAATTTGACGAAAATCGGTCTGGACCTTGCCGCTCGGTTTTGGGACACTCCGCCGCCCTGGTTTTTTGGGCCAATTCGTTTATTTCAACCCGCATCGCAGGAGTTTCGCGCGTGAGCGTACTCAAATCCGCTACCGGCCTGATCGTTTGTGTCAGTTTGATTGGCTGTTGCCTATCGATTAGCGCGCCGTCGGTACGGGCCGAATGGTCCTGGCGCACTCCGTTTAACGGAGCCTTCGGCGGCGAAACGAACAGCGACTCCACCAAAAGCAACTCCGCAAAAACCAAAAGCAAATCCAGCAGTAAAGCCAAACCGGCCGTCAGCAACAGTACCGGTAAATCCAAGCCGACGCCGGTCAAAAATGCCAATTCCGAGAAGGGTTTTTTTGCTCGCACGGCCGATGCCATGACTCCTGGCAAACCGAAATCAACCGTCGGATCAAAGCCGTTTAGCACGACGCCCAAGCGTCCCTTGGTGGTCGCTACGGATAAGAAACAGGGGAGCAGTTGGTTCGGTTCGTGGGGCGCAGCAGAGTAGTCGCAAACCAGATTTGAAGAGTCGCTAAAAAGCGCCAAAGTTTGGGAGACGTGTCTGTGATCGAAGTTCGCTCTAGGCGCGCCCAAGGTTTGGCGACCTTGGCTACGTCGGATCAACTTGTCGGTCGACGGTTTTCGCTGACGCGAGAGAGGCTCCATATTTGGCGCAACGTGCGCAGTTGTTCAAAAATGCAATCCAGGCAGGGTATCATGTTGCTCAATCAAGGCATTCCCGGCGCGAACGCACCTCAACCCAGGCCCGTTCCTCGTAGTTCGGGCTTAATCCTGTGTATTGCCTTGGCCGTTGCCAGCATTGGCTTGGCAATGTCGGGCGGATGCGCGTCGATGTATCCTGAAGAGAAGAAGGAAATCGAGACGGTGGGTGATTTCATAAAGCTGCCACGAGTCAAGCCATAGACTCCTCCTGTGTGCCACTGGCTCTGCAAGTGCTTTGCAGGCCGGTTAAGCTAGGGCTTCATAATCTATTGCCATCAAACGGGTTAGGAGATTGTTACGCCCGTTTTCTTGCAGGGTTTGCTGACCCCCGCCATTGGCCTACACTTCTTAAAAGCCAACTGCAAGGTGGACCTCGGGATAGCCGAAAAGCCGCTATCTGGCCAAAAACCGCGGAAAACGGCTGTCAAAGTGTTCAGGTTTAGTTATATAATCGGCCTAGTAATCCCAAGCATGGGAATGTGGGCGGCAGATTCTGCTCTTGTTCGAATCGCAGTAGCTCGGTTCCCACCTTGATTCGATTGTTCGAAGACGACGCCGCCGTTGATTTCGCCGCGTCGATGTCGTCAACTGCCCAGTCTTTTACCCACGCCGTCGTTATCCGTACACTGCTCGGTTTATCGCTGACCATGTTTGCGTTGCTTGTCCACGCCGGCTCGATGGTGCGCGCCGACGATGGGCCGACACTTCGCGAGCTGGACCCCTGGGCGCGATTTCCCGCCGGCTCGTGGAAAACCGTGCGAACCGTCACCGAGATGCTCGACAGTAAAGAACGTGTCAGCAACACCACGGTGACTGAGACTACCACGACCGTCGCCAAGGTCAACGCCGATCGCGTGTCGCTGCGAATTGATGTCTCGGTCGAAGTGGGCGGCAAACGTTTTCGCACCGAGACGCAGACGATCGAGCACGGATTTCTGGGCGAACGGCCGCAGCAAACCGCGAAGTCGCGGCCCGCCAACGCCTCCAATGTAAAAATCGCCGGCCAGGAAATCGCCGTCGACGTTCACGAGGTCAGCATCGACGGCGATCAAAAGACGTTTAAGCGGTTGTTCATCTCGCCCAAGGTTTGCCCCTACGTGTTGCGCCGCGAAGTCCATTCGGGCGACCCCAAGCAGCCCGCCAGTTTGCAGGTCACCACGAGCGACGTTTTCGAGATCGACCAGTCGCTGAAAGTTGGCGGGCAGATCAAAACGGTCTCGCGTGAGCGGGCAATCGACCGGACATCGACCGGGGAAACCGAAACGATCGACACCGTGGCGTGCGACGTACCGGGCGGAATCGTGCATCGCTCGCAAAAAGAGCGCGATATCAATAAGCGCGTGATCCGACAAAGCGAAGTCGAAGTCGTGGAGTACTATGTCGCTCGCGACGACGATCGCGTGGCGGAAACTCGCCGGCAGCGTCTATTTGGCCGCGATCGCCGGGGGCGATAGCCCTTAATGTAGTCCTCACGCTCCGCGTGGGGTTTCACCTCGCCCGGCGAGATGACTACATTGCTCACTGCTTGCCCCCCTGCCATGCGACCGCAATAATGCGAGATTATATTTTTCTCGCTTTTGTTTCGCATTCGCACATTCCGGCGAAACGATCGCCGGTTTTGCAAAGGATCTCCGGGGACTAACGTCCCCGACTCGCCGGTTCACTTGTTGTTCGCACGCTCGTATCGAGAGCGGCTAAACGTGTTTCAGTCTCAAGTCTCCAGCCTCAAGCCTCTCCTCACCATGGACGACAAAATTCTGCATCAGGGAATCACGTTCGACGATGTGCTGCTCGAACCAAGGTTCAGCGATGTCGTGCCGGCCGACGTGACGGTCCACACGCAACTGACCAAGCGGATTCGGCTGAACATTCCGGTCCTCAGTTCGCCGATGGACACCGTGACCGAAGCCGAGATGGCGATCGCGCTGTCGCAAGAAGGCGGCTTGGGCGTCATCCACAAGAACATGTCGATCGAGCGACAGGCCGAAGAAGTCGAAAAGGTCAAACGCTCGGCCAACGGCATCATCCTCGACCCGGTCACGCTGCCACCGACCGCCACGGTCGCGCGAGCCCGCGAGGTCATGCAACACAACAACGTCTCGGGCGTGCCCATCACCGACGCTAGCAAGCGGCTGCTCGGCATCATCACACGGCGCGATCTGCGGTTTTTGGAGAACAACGAACTGCGAATCAGCGACATTATGACGCGTGAGAAACTTGTTACGGCTACGGGGACCGTGACGCTTGAAGAGGCTGAAAAGATTTTGATGGCAAATAAGGTCGAGAAACTTCTGCTGGTTGACGAAAATTACACACTGACGGGACTGATTACGATCAAAGACATTGACATGATGAAGCGGTTTCCGCAGGCCTGCAAAGATAGGCAAGGCAGGTTGCGAGTCGGGGCCGCCGTCGGAGTGCATGACTTCGAGCGCATCGAAAGTCTGATTCAAAAGGGCGTCGACGTTCTGATCGTAGACAGTGCTCACGGCCATTCGGCCAATGTTATCGAAACAGTTCGACAGATTAAAAAGCGTTGGGACATCGATGTCGTCGCGGGAAACGTGGCCACCGAACAGGGAGCACGCGACCTGATCGACGCCGGAGCCGATGCCGTGAAAGTCGGGATCGGGCCGGGTTCGATTTGTACCACGCGCGTGATATCCGGGGTCGGCGTTCCGCAAATTACCGCGATCATGCAAGCTGTGAAAGCTGCCGCGGCGACCGGAACTCCGATCATCGCCGACGGTGGAATTCGATACTCGGGAGACGTGACCAAAGCGATTGCCGCCGGCGCCCATGTGGTGATGATCGGCGGACTGCTTGCCGGCGTGGCAGAAAGCCCGGGTCAGCAAATTTTGTATGGCGGTCGCACGTTCAAAGTCTATCGAGGGATGGGTTCACTGGGCGCAATGATCAAAGGGTCGAGCGAACGCTATCGGCAAAGTCGTGCCGATCGCGGGCCCGACAAGTTAGTGCCTGAGGGGGTTGAAGGGCGCGTGCCTTTCAAAGGTCCGCTTAGTACGTTCATTTATCAGCTTGTGGGGGGACTGCGGGCGGGAATGGGATACTGCGGAACTCGAACGATCGAGGAACTTCGCAGCGACGCCCGTTTCATCCAGGTCTCGGCTGCAAGCGTACGGGAGAGTCATCCGCATGACATCGCCATTACGCAAGAGTCACCCAATTACAGTGCTGAGCACAAACAGGTCGAGCATTGATGCTCTGCGAGTGCCGAGCGAGCAACAGCGCGTCGGCTCGGCTCGTTTAGCAACCGATGGTACGCCGGCTCAGTGTTGTTTAGCAGCCGACGGTACGTCGGCTCGGCACCGCGGCTCGATGCTCAGCCGATTGCTGGCCGCCGGCGTCATACAGGGCCGGACACTTCTGATCGCGGCAACTCTATTCGCTCTGCCGGGAATTCTCTCCGCCGGCGATACGACCGGCGGCAACAAGCTGAAATGGCGACCGACCCGACCGACTCAGACGGTCGCAGATTC
>JAYTAU010000180.1:0-1870 GCA_043737375.1 Planctomycetia bacterium | reverse complement strand
AATCGCCGCGACCACGCCATTCATCGGGGCCCGCAACTCGAGCAGTTGAATGCGCAGCTCCACTTGGCGAATCTGCGACTCGTACGATTGAATCTCGGCTCTGATCGGCGCGAGCAACTTAGCCAGATTGGGAGCGATCGTCGCCTTGGTTGACTTCATGCGCTCCGAGGCGCTTTTATACTGGGCTTGCGCCTGGGCGAGCGCGGAGAGGTTGCGCTTCATGCGTTCCGCCACCACGTCGCGCCCCGTTTGCGCTTCGAGCAACTGCAACTGCGTAACGGCCTTTTTATCGAAGGCTTGCTGGGTCAGATCGACCGTTTGCGCCAGCCGCTGCATCTCGACGCGGTCGGTCTCGATAATTGCCTTGCGATCGACAATATCCAGACGCCATTTGTCGACCTCGACGGCGATCCGCCAGGCATTGAATGAGTCTTCTTGCTCGCGATCCACTTGATCGAGACGAGTCGATTCGGCGGTCTCGTCAAGCTGCGCCTTGACTTGCGACATCATCCGCTGCAGCACTTCCAACTCCGCCTTGACGGGCCGGTCATCGACCCGGGCCAGCAAGTCGCCGGACTTGACCACCGAGAACAATTCCAGCTTGCGGTAGGGAATTTTCATCAACTGGCCTTCGACGTGGCTGACCACGTCCATCCGCAGGCCGAAAACCTCGCCCACCGCATTGGGTGAACCGACGTGCCGATTCCACAACCAAGCCGTGGCCATGACGCACAGCGCAAAACAGACGACCGGGAGCGTCTGAAAGCGGATCCACCGCCAGCGCTGACTCCACGGAATCGAGATGCGTCCACCCGTCGACATAATAGCTGCTTAAATCTCCATAATAGCTGCTTAAATCTCCGATTCGTCTTCGCGATGATACAGCGAGACGTGTTCGATGCCCTCGGCGCCCTCGAGATCGGCCAGCAACTCGCCGCTGCGCAGCGGATTGCGCAGCAGCAGCCGATAGGAAAGATCTCGCGTATCGTTGGATAAGTCGCGTTGGCTGGCCAATTGAATTTTTACGCTGTGCCGGCGCAGAATATTGCGCAAATTGGCCACGGTGGCGCTGCCAGCCGCGTGCAGCGAAACGATGACATCGTAGCGGTGACGCCCGCCAAACGAAGTTAATCGCAAGTACAAAAACACCAGGCTCACGCACAGGCAGCCGATCACCGCCGTGCTGAAGCGCAACGTACCGATCGACATGCCTTGAACCATGGCCCACAGCACAAAGGTGGCGTCGCGCGTGTCTTTAAGCACGTTACGAAAGCGAACGACCGCAAACACCCCAATCAGGCCAAACGCCACGAAAATATCGCCCGACACCAACATCATCACAAACGATACGATGGGCGGAATGACCACGAGCGAAGCCACGAACACTTGCGAATAGGACAGGCCCGCATGGGTCCACATGTAAATCCAGCCCATCACCTGGCCGACGCAAAAAGCCAGCAGCAACACCAAGAACACGGTCTCGGGCGGGACCACGGCATTGCCGTAGTCGTTCTGCAAAAGTGAGTCCAACCAGATAGGCATCGCGAAACGCTTTCTTTCAGGGCACAAAGTGCCCTAGCCGACGATCATGGGCCGCAATTTGGTAAGTGATTGAACGCAATGGCAATACTTGGGCATCGAGCAGCGCTGCAGACCGAACTGCCGGGCCAAGTCGCCCATCCAGCGGGGGTATCGATCCGTGAACTTAAGCTCCAAGACGACTCCCTCGACTCGCGGTTGCAGCCAACTTTCGACCGGGTTTACGGCCAAGCTATGGCAGTAAGGCGCCGAACTGAGATGCCGATCAAAGGTCACCCGCACGCTGTCGTCCTGCGGCGAGACGTAAGCCTCGCGCTCATACGACACAAAG
>JAYTAU010000179.1:0-1872 GCA_043737375.1 Planctomycetia bacterium | reverse complement strand
GCCAAGCTGGCCGAGGCGATTCGCTACAGTCTGTTAGCGCCAGGCAAGCGGTTACGACCGACGCTGGTGTTATGGGGCGCCGAGGCATGCGGTTTATTTGCTGAGGAACTGAATGGCGCGGACTTAGTCAGCGAAGCCCAGTCGGCTTTGGCAGCGGCTTGTGCGGTCGAAATGGTCCATTGCTATTCCCTGATCCACGATGATCTGCCGGCGATGGACGATGACGATTTGCGACGCGGTCGTCCGACCTGTCACAAGGCGTTCGACGAAGCCACGGCGATTTTGGCAGGAGATGCGTTGTTGGCACTGGCCTTCGAAGTGCTGGCCAAACATACTCGACCATGGGCCGTTGCGGCCGAATGCTGTGCCGCATTGGCGACCGCGGCCGGTCCAACCGCCTTAGTCGGCGGTCAGGCCGACGACTTGGCCGGCCAGTTTTCGGATAACGGATTGGTAGCTTTGGAATCCATTCACCAGCGGAAGACCGGCGCGATGATTTGCGTCTCGTTAAAACTTGGAGCGATTGTCGCGGGAGCCACGCCCGAGCAGCACGACGCACTCGATGTGTATGGTCGTAAGCTCGGTTTGGCGTTTCAGATAGCCGACGATCTGCTCGATGTTCGCGGCGACGAGGCCGCAACCGGCAAACGCGTCGGTAAGGACTCGAATGCCGGCAAGCTGACCTTTCCTGGTCTGTTAGGGATCGAAGAAAGTCTACGCCGTGCGCAACGACTTATCGACGAGGCGTCGTGCGCCATCGCGCCTTTAGGTTCATCGGCGGGCAAGCTGGATGCATTGGCCCGTTATGTTTTGGAAAGGAATCACTGATGGAGGAGTTGCTTTCGAAAGTGCAGTCGCCGCGCGATCTGCAAAAATTCACGCCCGCCGAGCTCGAACAGTTGGCCACTGAGATGCGCGTGGCGCTGTGCAACTTGCTGGCCAATCGAACCGCGCACTTCGCCTCGAACCTGGGCGTGGTCGAGCTTTGTATTGCGCTGCATACGTCGTTCGACTTCAGCCACGACCGGCTGATTTGGGACACCGGCCATCAAATCTACCCCCATAAACTGATTACCGGGCGGTATAAGCAGTTCGATACCATTCGGACCAAAGGTGGTCTGATGGGCTATCCAAACCCGCACGAGAGCGACTACGACCTGTTCATGACCGGTCACGCCGGTTGCAGCGTTTCGACCGCGTTGGGCTTGAAGAGCGGCGATGACCTGGTCGACGCGCTGGTGGCCGTCGGCAAAGTTCCCACCGCGGATTCTCGCTACAGCGTGGCCGTGATCGGCGATGGCGCGTTGCCTTCGGGCATTGTTTTCGAAGCGCTAAACAACGCCGGCGGACTCAAGAAAAAGCTATTGATTGTCTTGAACGACAACAAGATGTCGATCTGCCCGCGCGTGGGCGGTTTGGCCGAGTACTTGGATCGGTTGCGGGTCAACTCGCTGTACTCCGGCCTAAAAAATGAAGTCGTCAAAATTCTCAACAAAGTGCCGTTCATCGGCGACCCGGTCGAAAAATTGCTGTGGCAAGTCAAGGAATCGGTCAAGGCCGGCTTGCATGGCGGAATGTTGTTCGAAGAATTGGGCGTGCGTTACATCGGCCCGGTCGACGGCCATAATCTTCCGCAACTGCGGCGTTATCTAAAGATGGTCAAGGATGTCGACGGCCCGGTACTGCTGCATGTGGTCACCGAAAAGGGGCACGGTTTTCAGCCGGCGGCCAGCGATCCGGTGACGTTCCATACGCCTGCGCCGTTCGAGTGCGATAGCCATCAGGTGATCGCCATGAAGAAAAGCTCGACGCCGGCTTATACCGACGTGGCCAGCGCGGCGATTCTCGAACAGATGCAAAACAATCCGCGCG
>JAYTAU010000178.1:0-4832 GCA_043737375.1 Planctomycetia bacterium | reverse complement strand
GGGCCGTAAATGTTTAGATGTCGGTTTTTCTGAACACGACTGATCGAGCAGTCGTGAATGAGCGAACCCTAAGATTATCGCTTCGAGAACTGCGTACCGCGACGGGCACCGCGGAGACCGTACTTCTTGCGTTCCTTCATCCGGCTGTCACGAGTCAGCAAACCCGAGTGGCGAAGTAGTTCGTCCAACCCGCCGTCCATCTTACGCAACGCACGAGCTAAGCCCATCTTGCAGGCACCGGATTGACCCGAGGGGCCTCCGCCATGAACCAGAATCACCACGTCGACCGCATCACGTTTTTCGGTCTGGATCAGTGCATCGAGAACTTGCACTTGATCCTTGATCGAAGGAAAGTATTCCTCGAACGGGCGGTCATTGATTGAAATTTTGCCCGAACCGGGGCGAACTCGAACGCGCGCCACCGAGGTCTTGCGACGGCCGGTGCCAAGAATATCATTAGTGCCTTTGCCGGCGGGCGTGGCGGTTGTCGACATGCAATACTTCCTGTGTGTTCGAAACGCTTTGAATGACGATTTTATGTTCTAGTGACAATGGCCCAGCGCAAAACCGACCAGCATTAACGCACAGCCAATTCCCGACTCTCGGGCTGTTGAGCCTGATGCGGATGTTCCGACCCGGCGTAAACCTTGAGTTTTTCGAGCATGGCCGTGGCGAGTTTATTTTTGGGCAACATACGCCGAACTGCTTCTTGCAGAATCAGCTCGGGCCGACGCGCCAATCGCTTCTCGGCGGTCTCGCTTCGTAAGCCCATGTAGCCGGTGTACCAGGTGTAGCGTTTGGCCTTCAGCTTGTTGCCGGTGAACTTCACCTTCTCGACATTGGTGACGATCACGAAGTCGCCGGTGTCGATGTGCGGGGTGTAGGTGGGCCGGTGTTTGCCCATTAAAATCATGGCGATGTCGCTGGCCAGTCGTCCCACCACTTTGTCGGTCGCGTCGACGACGAACCACTTGCGTTGAATGTCGCCCGGCTTGGCCACGTAAGTCTTGGTATTCATGCTAGTCCGTAAGTCCGTCTTGCAAGGGCTAAGGCTTGTTCCAGGAACAATCGCATACGATCGATCTTGCCCCTGGAATACCTGGGGCAGACACAGTCGCGAAGTGTTTACTGGGAACAAAGATCGCCCGCAAGCAGTTGTGCCATGGGCGAAGAAGCGAAACGCAGATTTTAGCCGTTGCGGGCAACTCCCACAAGGGTGCCGGCGGGGTGTTTTTTTGGTTGAGGCATAGGTGACCGGCCGCCGCGACGATCCCCTTCCGATTTTACGGCGCTGTTTTCATGAGAACGGCCGTCAGCTACCGTCAGAACAAAATTCGCCGTCGATTGCCACAAAACCATGAAGCCCTTAATTTACTTATGGTTCTGTGTGCCTCTGGCGCTGCCGGCGCATTCTCAATCAATAAGATAAAGCCTCTAAATTCGTATTCTTTTGAGTACCTCATCCATGATCATTGCCGTCCCCAAAGAAACCACATCCGGCGAACGCCGCGTCGCGCTGACTCCTGCGATGACCGGCGTGCTTGCCAAAACAGGCTTTCAGATTCTTGTCGAAAGCAATGCCGGAGCCTCGGCCGGCTTTCGTGATGCCCAATACACAACGGCGGGCGCGAAAATTGTCGACACGCAGGCCGAGGCATTCGCCGCCGACTGCGTGGTTATGGTGCGGGCCGACGCCAACGAACTGCCCGCCGCGCTTTTGCGTGACGGGCAAACCATCATCGGACTTTGCGATCCGCTCTCGCAACCGCAGGCCGCCCAGCATTTTGCCCAGCGTGGCGTGACTCTTTTTTCGTTGGAGATGATCCCGCGCATCACTCGCGCGCAGAGTATGGACGTGTTGTCCAGCATGGCGACCGTTGCCGGTTACCGCGCGGTGTTGTTGGCGGCCGTCACGTTACCAAAAATGTTTCCGCTGTTGACGACCGCGGCCGGTACGTTGACCCCGGCCAAGGTGTTCGTCGTCGGCGCAGGTGTGGCCGGTCTGCAAGCGATCGCCACGGCGCGGCGACTCGGTGCTGTCGTCTCGGCCTACGATGTTCGCGCCGCAGCCAAAGAGCAGGTCATGAGTTTGGGTGCCAAGTTCATCGAAATGCCACTCGACGCCGGCAATGCCGAAGGACAAGGGGGCTATGCTCGGCAGATGGACGAAGAGTTTTATCGTAAACAGCGCGAGCTGATGAAGCGCGTCGTCGCTGAGCACGATGTCGTGATCACTACCGCCTCGGTGCCCGGTAAGAAAGCTCCGACATTAATTACCTCCGACATGGTCGAAGCGATGCCGCCGGGGTCTGTCATTGTCGACCTGGCTGCCGAGCGTGGCGGAAATTGCGAACTGACCAAACCGGGCGAAACCGTCGAAGTGCATGGAGTAACGATCCTAGGGCCGACCAATCTGCCGGCAGAGATACCGCAACATGCCAGCCAGATGTTCGCCAAAAATATCGCGACGTTCTTACAGCACTTGGTAAAAGACGGCGCGTTGCACATCAATTTGCAAGACGAGATCACGCGCGAGACATTGATCACACGCGGCGGGGACGTGGTACATCCCAAGGTTCGCGAGCTGTTGGGGCTACCGCCCACACCGCCCGATGGGACCACGATCCGGCTGGATTGATTGTCTGCGATGCGGCGTACGCCGCACGGTCTCTCTCCCTCTGGGAGAGATTTTTGAGCGCCGCGCGAAAATTGAGCGCGCTATAGCGCCTTCAACTCCGTTACCAACTTGCCCAGCGATGTCTTCGCATCGCCAAACAACAGCGAACATTTCGGGTCGTAAAACAGCATATTCTCGATCTGCGAAAAGCCAGGGCTCATCCCGCGCTTCAGCACGATAATGCTCTTGGCCTGATCGGCATTGAGTATCGGCATGCCGTGGATCGGGCTACTAGGGTCGTTGCGCGCCGCCGGGTTGACGACGTCGTTGGCTCCGATTACCAGTGCGACATCGGCCCGCGCAAACTCGCCGTTGATCTCGTCCATTTCCAGCAACTTGTCGTAGGGCACATTGGCTTCGGCCAATAACACGTTCATGTGGCCCGGCATCCGACCGGCGACCGGATGAATGGCAAACTTCACTTCACCGCCGCGCTTCTCGATCAGCTCGGCCAACTCGCGGACCTGATGCTGGGCTTGCGCCACGGCCATGCCGTAGCCCGGCACCACGATTACGCTATTCGCATAGGCGAGTTGAATCGCCACGTCCTCGGCCGAGATGCTTTTGACCGTCAGGCCTTCCGACGAGGTTGTGGAAGCAGTACTCTCCGGCACGGCGCCAAACGCGCCGAACAACACGTTGGTGAACGAGCGGTTCATGGCCTTGCTCATCAACACCGACAGCAAAAAACCGCTCGCGCCGTCCAACGCTCCGGCGATGATCAACAAGTTGTTTCCCAATGCAAACCCCATCGCCGAGGCAGCCAAGCCCGCATAGCTGTTCAGCAACGAAATCACCACGGGCATGTCGGCTCCGCCGATGGGCATCACAATCAAGACGCCAACCGCCAATCCGACGACGACCATCAGGTAGAACATGGCCGGATGCCACCAGCCGCCGGTCGATGCAAACACAATTCCGAAGAACAAACAAACCGCCAGCCCGAACAATCCGATGTTGAGTTCGTTCTGAAATTTGTAGGTGATCGGTGCGCTGGGGAGCAACCCTTGCAGCTTTCCAAAAGCCATCAGCGAACCGGTGACGGTCAATGCGCCGAACATGACTTCGAATCCCAACGCAGCCGAATCGAAGCGGCTCAAACCGTCGCCGAGCAAATGCTGGTAATGTTCGATGCCGACCAGCGTGGCCGCCAGCGCGCCAAACGCGTGCGAGATCGCGGTGCGCTGCGGAATTGCGGTCATCGGCATCCAGATCGAAATCGCCGCGCCGATGCCCGAGCCGATCACCAAGCCCAAGATGATCCAGGTATAGCTGACAATCTCGTGGTGCAGCAATGTGCCGACGACGGCTAGCAACATACCGATGGCGGCCAACTGCATGCCGCGGCGGGCTTTATCCGGCGCGGTCAGCCCGCGCAAGCCAAGAATGAATAGCACCGAGGCCGCCAAATACGTTAACTCGATAAACCACTGCCGCGCGACCATGGTGCGCGTGGCGATCGAGGTTGCCGCAAAACTCAACGATTCCAGGTCGAAATTGATCAATGGATTCAAGTGCGGCGATCCTCGCGCTTGAACATTTTCAACATCCGGTCGGTGATCATGAATCCGCCGACCACGTTGATGGTCGCCGCGATGACGGCAATGAATCCCAGCGTGGCACTAAATGTTCCGCGATCGGCGCCGGCAGCCACAATCGAGCCGACTAGCGAGATTCCCGAGATTGCATTCGTGGCCGACATCAAAGGCGTATGCAACAGTGCGGGCACTTTAGTGATGATCTGAAAGCCGACGAAGCCCGCCAGAACGAACACATAGATTTGGAGCAGCGGAATCATGCGTGCGGCTTAGCCAGATAGAGATTCGACCAAAGGCTGACAATGTGGACATGCTAACGTTCACCATGAGCGCTGGCAAGATGCGGGACTACGGCCGCGGGCTTACAAATTGAACCACGAAACACGCGAAAAACACGAAAGGGGAGAGAATCAAAACGGTTGAACAGGAGGCAACAAAGGGAACGGAGAACATGGCCGATGACTGAGCAGTCTACGATCGTCGATCATTGGTTGAGTGACACTGTCAAGCTGTCAGGCTTGTCAGTGGAAACTTCGAGAGTGGAAACTTCGAGAGTGGAAACTTCGAGAGTGGAAACTTCGAGAGTGGAAACTTCGAGAGTGGAAACTTCGAGAGTG
>JAYTAU010000177.1:0-11738 GCA_043737375.1 Planctomycetia bacterium | reverse complement strand
CGTGGCCGGCGCTTGCGGGTTGGAACAGCGTCACCCGGGACGCCGCGCGGCGCTGTAGGCCGGAATTAATTCCGGCTTTTGCTAATTTAGCGGGACATTCTGATTTCTTGCTTCAAAAAAGTAGAATGTCCCATTTGCTTCTGGTTTCAAACACCTTCGTCAGCTCTAAGGCTTCTTCGAAGCAGCCATTAATTGCTGCCTTATCGCTTGCTTCGCAACAGCATGGGGGTCCTCGCGATATATGGGGCACAAATCTAAAGGCGTATGACCCTTCTTATTTCGTGCGCTAGGATCAGCGCCCGCAGCCAAAAGCATCTTCACGCTTTCGACTTTGCGATGACGTGCCGCCCAGTGTAGCGGTGTTTCCCCAGTTGAGTCATTCGCATCGACCTTCCCATTTTTTTCCAACAACGCTGCCAATATCTTTGGGCTGCTGGTAGCATTATGCATGGGCGTTACGTGTATAGGGCCGTCCAAGTGCACGCCCGTCTTGGTATCGATTTTTGCCCCGGCCTCAATGAGTTGTAAGGCAACTTCTTCATAACCGCCTGCTGCCGAGCCTAATGCCGTCAGCCCGCAACCGTCATCGAGGTTAAGGTCGGCATTCGCCGCAATTAATAATTTTGTGATCGCGGCTCGCCGCTGATCCCGTTCTCGGACTAACTTGGGATCGACCGCGAGTCGCTTCTTATGGGCTGCCTCCCATGCCGCGACTGACCGCTCCGTCCGTCGTAACGGCTGTGGCTCGCGATGACTATTGGCAACTGCAAGCAACGGTGTCCAATTCTCGGAACCGACCGGAGAATAACCGCCAGACCATTTATTTTCAAACAAGGTTTCATCATAAACGCCAATTCGCGCATTGGGATTCACGCCTTCAGCCAACAACGCCTTTACCGTCGCAACGTCAAGCTCATAGGCTGCAACGACTAGCTGCCGCTCCTTGTCAATTCGCACTTGCGCATGGCTTTCGTAACAATAAAAGAAAAGCTGCGCACCCACCACAAGCGAAATCCAGGCACACCGAGTCGGACAAGAAATGTTTCGCATGATGATGGATTTCCCGGTCGTTAGGGTCAAACCTTCGGGGACGTAACAAAGTAGAATGACGCCTTCGAATTAACGTTGAAATCAGGCCAGCGGTTACGGTAAGGTGGAGTGAAATGGGAAACTGGATTTGGGCTTTCAGTAAGTCGGAATGGGGAATTGAAAAAGCGTGAAATTCGAAAGCGTGTTATCAAATGGGGAATTCGGAATGGGGAGTGGGGAATGAAGTTAGCGACCCTGTGAGTGTGCGCGTTTTGTGCGCCCAATGCGCGCAATATACGGAATAACTCGCGCGCGGTTTTGGAACGTACGATGACGCAACGCATTGCAGCGATGTGGCTTACGAAGACGATGGCCGGTAAGTAGTGGCGGATTTATTACGCATAATCGGGAATTTGTGGCATAACGCGGAAAAAACCCGCGCGCACCCCGCGTATCGCGCTAACCACGGCTCGAATACGGATCACGAAGACGCGAAAGGATGAAATGGAAATCTAAGCGTGGACGCCCGGGCTAACATCGCAAGACTTCACACTGCTTGTAGCGCAATCAGACTGCCTGCAGCGCCATCGCCTTTTTCACGCCGACAAACGATTGTCGCGCCTTGAGGCACGTCTGGCGAAAGGTTTCCGGATGCGGAACGCCGCGTAAGCTAAATGTTTCGACCGCGCCGCGTTTGAAGAGCAAATCGCCGGCTGGATACCAAGCCTGACCCGGCTGAACGATCAGCTCTATCGTATCGAACCGGTCGAGGTCGACATATTGCTCAGCCGTGCCTTTCAGTCCGCGTTCGATGACGACGCGGCGATTGGTCAACCGATAGCGCTTCATGCTCCAGGGAATCAGCATCGAGAAGTACAGCGGCATCACCAATGGGATCGACAGGAACGCCAGCACGGCCCCGATCGGCAGCCAGCTTTTTCCTCGGCCCAGCAGATAAATTCGGCCCAAGAATTTTCCGCCGCCGGTTGCCGCAATGCTGGGCCAAACGGTCATGACCGTGGTTTCGCCCGACTCTGGCGGGGCAACGCCGGCGATCGCTTGTTTCATGATGGGCAATGTCGAGGTCAACGGTGTCTCGTCGCGGATCGGGAAATCGAAGTTGTACGCATGTTTGACAATTTAACAGTCGCTGTGCCATTTTGCCAGACCGCGATTGTGCGACTTCCGATGGAACCTCGCGACAGTCGTTCAAAAACCACACAGTCGCGGGGCACGTCGAGGTCGGAAAGAAGTTTATCCGCGAATGGATACGAATGAACGCGAATACAATACTAAGCCGCGGGGATTGAGATTAGGGACTCGGACGTAAACATTACTTGACGCTTTCGACTCACTAGGCCCAATGGGTTGAAGCTGCCATTCAGTTACGACCCTGACTTGCATTGGCATTTTGGGCACTTTGCGGTTCGGCCTGCGTGTTCGTCGCGCGTACGAAACGAGGCCTGACACGGATTGCAGCGAACGGCAATGCTCACGTTTGCCCCTAATTTGCGGATGCAGGCACACTGATAGATGGGTCAATCGGCTTCTGTGGTAATATAATTGCTCGGCGAGAAAAGTCACGCGCCGCCATCTGCTTGATTTTTCAGAGGAGCGTCCATGCAACTTAAAACGCTGTTATTGGCTGCCGCGCTGCTGGCGACAGGCACGAACACCAATGCCGATACATTGGTCGTCTGCTCACCGGTTTTCGAGCAGGCGTTAAAACCCTGGATCACGTATCGCACGGGGCAAGGGCATGTTATTCAAGTCGTCAGCAATGCCGGCAACGACAACGACATTCGGGCCAAAATTCGCGGGGCGGCGAAGTCGGGCAAATTAAAATCGGTCGTGCTGATCGGCGACGCGACATCGACCACGGCCGATCCTTTGATCACGAACTCCGTGAATCGTCCTCCCGTCCCTCAACCAGCCGAGGCGCATTTAGTGCCCACGCATCTGCTGCCGACCACGGTCTCGCGCGCTTGGGGTTCGCCCCCCGAGATGGCGACCGACAACTGGTATGCCGACCTGGACGATGACTCGGCACCCGATGTTGCCATCGGTCGTTTGACCGCCGACTCGCCCCAGGAATTAACCGGCATCATCAACAAAATTATCGCGTATGAACAGAACGCCGACTTTGGGCCCTGGCGCAATCGGGTCAACTTTGTCGCGGGAGCGGGCGGTTTTGGAATGCTCGCCGATCGGTTTTTAGAACGCCTGGCCCGTTCTGTCATCACGCTCAATGTGCCGACACAGTATGCCGCCACAATGACTTACGCCTGTTGGCAAAGTCCGTTTTGCCCCGACCCGCGCAAACTGAATACGACCGTCGTCGATCGGATGAACGAAGGTTGTTTGTTTTGGGTGTACTTGGGTCACGGCAGTCCTTCGGCGCTCAAGGGGACCGCGGTCTCGCCCGATTTTCGTTGGAACGACATCTTCAAGATGTCGGATCTGACCAAGCTCAAGTCGTCGGGCGCCCCGTCCATCGCCGTGTTTTTGGCTTGTGATACGGGGGCCTACGATCTGGCCCGAGATTGCCTGGCCGAAGAGCTGTTGCGAAACCCCGATGGCCCGGTCGCCGTGTTTAGCGGGTCGCGCTACACCATGCCGTATGGAATGACAGTTCTCGGATTGGGCCTAATGCAAGGGGTCTTCGTCGACCGCCATGCGACCGTGGGAGAAGTGTTTCTACATGCCAAACGCAACCTGGTGTTGGGTAGCTGGCCGCAACCGGCACGGGCGACGCTGCTGGCAATCAGCCGCGGCTTTGCGGCACTTCCGCAAGGCTTACCTGTGTGGGCTTGGAAAACCTGGCCGCTGCAAATCGCGCGAAAAATTGGCACGGTGCCGGCCGATTTTGCTCAAGAACGGATCGAACACGCTTCGCTGTTCAACTTGTTCGGCGACCCGTTGCTGCGATTGCATTATCCCAAGGACATCCAACTCGATGTCGCACGCACGGTGATTGCCGGACAACCACTCGATATTACGATCCATAGCCCGATCGAAGGTGAATGTCGCGTGGAACTGTTGTTGCCGCGAGATCGTCAGCCGCTTTCGCTGCCCGAACGCGCGCGATTTAATGGTGCCGATCGTGCATTGAGCGCGTATAGCGCCGTTTATAATCAAGCGAACGATGCGCGAGTTGCCGGCGTAACCATCCAAACGACTCGGCCCCGCGCCACCCCTGGAGATCCGGCCGCGACTGGGGCCCAGGCCACGGCTCGGTTGATCGTGCCGGCGAACCTAGCAGGACGCTGCCATGTGCGTGCAGTCATCGCGGGCAAGCAAGCGTTTGCATTAGGCGCGGCAAATATCGAAGTGCAATCTGCTGCGCGGTAAAACAAGCCTTGATCGTCGATTCCAAAAAACCTTCCGATCGGGAGGGGGTGCGAGTGCAAAGAGCAGGAGCTGGGCTAATCGCGAATGTCGTTTGCCGCGCAACGACGGCAATCGCGAAATTTCTCATTTCTCAGCAATGTTAAGTTAACTTACTGGTGAAGGGCGTTCATTCATGACCATTCGTCGTCTATTCATAAAACGTCTATTCATAAAACAACGTCGTGCTCAGCTCTGGATGTGCCTGGCGTCCGCCATCGGCGGGTCGCTCGTCACGCTGGCCGTGTATCACGCTCCATCGCCGGTCGCAGCATTGAACGCCGGAGAGCTGACGCTCAACGAAGCAACTCAATTGGCGCAAGCGCCAAGAATTCGGCCGGACGATCTCGGCCCAGCCGTCGCGCCTGTCGAAAGACAACCGGCGGATCCACAACCGGCCTTGCGCGGCGTTCCACCCCGTCCCGCGCCAAGTGGATCGGCCCCAACCGCTCGCGAGTCGGACCAGGGCGTGATTGACGCGCCGCCGATCGATCGCGGACGACCATTGCCGTTTGCGGCCGCCAGGGTCGGCGAGGAAGAATACACAGCCGAAGAGCGCGTCAATATCGCCGTCTACGAAGCGGTGAATCGCAGCGTGGTCAACATCAGCACCAAGACCGTCAATCAAAGCCTGATGCTGTTCGAGTCATCGCAAGCAGGGGCCGGCTCGGGCTCGGTGCTCGATCGCAACGGACACGTGCTAACCAATTATCACGTGGTCGAAGGGGCGCGAGAAATCGAAGTCACGCTGTTCGACGGCAAATCGTACGAAGGACGACTAGTCGGTCGCGACCCGGCCAGCGACATCGCGGTGCTCAAAATCGAAGCGCCCGCCGAGTCGCTGTTTCCGCTGCGCTTCGGCGACACGTCGCGGCTCAAGGTCGGCCAACGCGTGTTCGCCATCGGCAATCCGTTCGGGCTCGATCGTACATTGACGACCGGCATTATTTCCAGCCTCAACCGTTCGCTGCCGTCGCGGACCAATCGCACCATCAAGTCGATCATTCAGATCGATGCCGCGATCAACCCCGGCAACTCGGGCGGGCCGCTGCTCGATAGTCACGGCCGGCTGATCGGGGTGAATACGGCCATCGCCAGTAAGACGGGTCAAAACACCGGCGTCGGCTTCGCCATTCCGGCCAGTATCTTGTCGCGCGTGGTGCCGCAACTCATCGAGCGCGGGCACGTTATCCGTCCCGAAACCGGGATCACGCGGGTCTTTCAAACCGACAAGGGGCTGCTGGTTGCGACGATGAGTCCCAATAGCGCTGCCGAACAAGCCGGTTTGAAGGGCATCCGAATCGTACGACAAAAGAAACGCCAAGGTCCGTTCGTCTACGAGACCGAATCGATCGATCGCAGTGCGGCCGACTTGATTATCGCCGTCGACGGGCAAAAGGTGGTCAGCGCCGACGATTTTCTCGATGCGGTCGAGAGCAAGCGTCCCGGCGACGAGGTGCTATTGACGGTCGTGCGCGACAAACGCGAGCTGACGGTGCGGCTGCGGTTGACGGCCGGCGAAACGTGAGCAGCAAAAAATGACTAGGGAAGCATAGGATTGATCTTGCGGAGCTTTCTCGAATCGCCACCCTAGTACCTGGGCACCCGTGCTTCGTTCGTGTCTTGGCCGCTCCGTGGTGAAACGCTATGAATCTGTTTGCTCAAAATCCCGTTGCAGCGATATTCGATGACTCCGGCTGGCGCGAGATGGGTGCGCGGATCGTGGCGCATTTCCCGCTGATCGTGACCGGACTTGTGGTGGTCCTTATTTTTTGGATTGCAGCGCGATTCGTCGGCGGTCTGATTGCACGGGCCGGCAACATTCGGCGCGTCAATGCCGACGCGGTCGGAATTCTGGCCTCCGCGGTGCGCTGGACGCTGATTACGATCGGCCTGGTGACGGGGCTAGGGACCGTGGGCGTTGATATTAGCGCGCTAGTCGCCGGGCTAGGGCTGACGGGACTGGCCCTGGGCATCGCGCTGAAGGACGTCGTCTCCAACGTGATCGCCGGAATTCTGATTCTGATTTACAAGCCGTTTCAGCGTCACGACAAAATTCAAGTCACCGCGCTCGAAGGCGTGGTCACGCAGATCGACTTGCGCTACACGACGTTGGAATTGCCCGACCGGCGAATTTTGATACCCAACGCGAATTTGTTCACGAATTCGATCATCGTATATCGCAACGTCCCGCTGCCGCGAGACGGGGAAGAAGAATGAATTACAAAGGACGAAGGACGAAGGACGAATGTTGATCGTCATCAAGCGTGTTCGTTATTTGTCCTTCGTACTTCGTCCCGTTTTTCCCCGCGTTTCGTGAATCGCGACGACGCAGATTTCTTGTCGATTATGACTCAGTTGTCGCGCACGCAGATCGCGATAGCCCCACGATTTGATCCGCCGCAGATACTCGTGAAGCTCTTCGGCCAACGACCACTCGGGCAGCTTCAGCGTGAGCAGCAGCCCTTCGACATCGGTCGCGTCGTGTAGCACGATATCCTCGACCGTGTCGAGCGTGTATGCCGGTGCCACGTTGATGTCGGCAGTCAGCCAGCGCACGCCGCGGAACTCGCGCCGGCGAACATCGTGACCCCGTTTGCGCCAATGCGTGAACTTGGGGTCGGCCGTCACGCGCGGATCCATCTCGGCCGGGTCGATGCCGATGACCTTAAGCCCCTTACCCAACAGTGCTTGACTGGCCCCGCCGGGGGCGCTGCCGATCTCGACGACGATTTCATTTTTGCGAACAGGCAGCCGCGACCAAGCCAACGCTTCTCGCATTTTCAGATACGCCCGCGAGACGACGTCTTCGGGCAGATCGCAAATATAAATGCCGCCCGCCCAACGCGAGGGAACGGACTTCGCGCGATGATAGCCCAGCCACCATTCGTTCGGCTCGACCAGCACACAGTCCAACACCAATTCACCGGGACGGGCCGCCTCGTGGATTGATGGTTTATCGCTCGTCAATTCGGTATCAGTTTCAGTGACCAAGCGTGCTGCTTTTCGTTCGCTGATTTTTTTGGGCCGCAATAGCCCTGCGGTTAATACAGCAACGCGCAACAACTGATCCGCCTCGTCGACCGCCGGCGTAGGGCCGGGTTCGAAATTGTGGTGGCCCATCTCGACCGGGTCGCGCTGCCAAACATGCAAGCGGTCGAACAACACAGGTTCATCCGCGCCGCTGGTCGACCTTTGCGACGATAACAACTGCAAAGCCGCCGTCGCACACTTGCCGGCGGTCGCCTCGGTGACTTTGCCCAACGAGAATCCGTGGGCGCGGGCAAACACGCTGCGCAAGTCGAAGTCGTCGGCCAGTCCGTGGTTCGGCGGAAGTTTGAACGTGAGAAAGCCGGGCCGGGAATAGGCGAAGCGGAAATCGGGCCAAGCGCGGGCCAGCTCCATCTTGACGGCTTTCTCAGCGCCAACTTGACATGTAGCAAACAAAAACTGCGAATCGGACATGAATTTGCAATTTCAAAACAAATCAGGAAAGGGTAACCATAGAGTCACCGAGAACACCGAGGAGCGAATGGGAAGGATGAGCCGCGAATGGATACGAATAGACGCGAATAGGAAAGAGGAATGAATTGCAAGATCCGTCACCCGCGTCGCGCTAACACTATCAACTTTCCATCGCCATCCGGCCCGTCTACCAACTCCTCATTCGCGTTCATTCGTATCCATTCGCGGCCATATACTTTGCCGCCTCCGCGTCTCCGTGGTGAGTATCACTTGCCGCCGACGAACTGCACCTTGGCAGTCGTTTGCGGATCATCGACAATCTCTAGCCGCAGCGGCGTTTTGCGCTCGTTCAGGTTCACCGCCACGATCAAATTATGCGTGCCCACCGCGAAGTCGAGCAACGTGTTCGTTTGCAAATCGACCTGCTTGGTGCCGTCCCACACGCGCAGCCCTTCGAGCGTATTGAACTTCAGCAGCACCTTACCCGGAGTGGTGACTTCGAGCTGGGCCCTGGCGACGGCGACCGGTTCGGCATTCGCGCCGTATTTCATATGGGTCATGCTTGAAAGCGGCAGTTCGCCCGACACCATCGAGTAAGCGCTGATCCATGGCACATCGGCACCGTCGCCGAATGTGACATGCAGCCCAATCCGATTGAGTTTGGTGAACACATCGGCAATCGGCGCGGGCGTTTGCCAACGACGCACGAGCGGCGCGCGACCGAGCGTGTATTGTGATCCGACCTTACCCAACTCCGACAAAAACTTCGTCAGATCGACCAGCTCTTGATGTGTGAGCGAATCGACCAGATTGGTCGGCATCAGCGACGTGGTCGAATCTTTCTGCTCGTCGATCTTATCGAGCGGGATGACGACTTCGCGATCTTCTGCGTCGCGCAGCACCAGTTCGCGATCGGTCTTGCGCACGCGAATGCCCATGACCTGTTTGCCGTCGGTGTCGAGCGTTTGAATGGTATTGAAGTTCTCTTTGATTTTCTTGCTCGGGTCCAGCAGCGATTCGAGCAGGTAGTCGGGCTGCGCGCTCGCGCCCAAGCTCATCAGATCAGGCCCGACAAGTCCGCCGGACCCGCCGATGGCATGGCACTTCAAACAGGCTTGCTCCGCGCGACGATAGACCAGCTCGCCGCGCGCGGCGTCTCCTTTGGTCGCTACGTCGGCAAGAATTTGCTGGACTTCTGCTGTTTCGAATGTGCGCGGACCGGACAGACCGCCGCTTCTCAGCAGTGCGGCGATCAGCGGTTCATCGGGCTTGGGCACTGAACGGGCGATGCGTACACCAACCCGCGCGACGTCTGTGCGTAGCTTGCGATTTTCGATTGCGCCGCGCAGGGTCGATGCTCCGCCAGGGCGGTGCACCAATAGTTCGAACAGCGCCGTCGGATCGTCTGCGGCGGTCATTTTTTCAAGTTCGCCGCCGATCACTGGGCCGGCGGAATCCCATTGTGTTTTGACCATTCCGCTCAGCACGGCCAGCAGTAATGGGCCCGTCGGTTTTTCATCGTAGACGGCCTTCATGACTTGCTGTGATTTTTCGCCACCCAGCGTGGCCAGGGCGTTGAGCGTCGCGACGCGCAGTTCGACGGGCGACTGCTTGTCGCGGGCGTAGCGTTCTAAGTCGCCGCGCAGGGCTTCGACCTTCCACAGCCCCGAGAGTCGCGCGGCGAGGGCTTTGACGTTGGCCGATTGATCACTGCCCGGTGACGCGCTGGATGACGCGAGCAGCTTGGCGAGCTGCCCCGCGGCCCCCTCGGGCAGTTGCGGCTTCTGTTCGCTGAATCTTTGTTCGGCAGTGCGAACTAGCGCGGCCAACACGCTGGAGCGCTGCGCATTGCTAGCTTGTTTGTTTTCGATGACGTAAGCCAGAACCGTGCCCAGTTCTTTCGCGCCGCCGACGTTGGCGATCAGAGAGAGTACGCCATCGAGCTGCGCATCGGCCACTTTGCCATCCTTGAGCAATTGCAGCAGCGGCTGCACGACATCGCCCGATCCGATTGCGTTGAGCGCGAACATCAGATGCTCGGTTTTCTGAAACGGGTTGCGGCCGGCTTGCACCTCGGGCAGCCAGTACGGCTTCAGATCGCGGGCCGTTTGCCAGAGCGCGAAGTCAAGGAAGCGGTCCATCGGCTTGTCGAGAGCGCGCATGGCGACGGCGGCGTGTTCTTTGGACCGCAGTGCGGCACAGACACGGACACCCTCCAGTCGAACTCGGGGATGTTCATCGGTCACTACCGGTATTAATGAAGAGGCATGTTCAGATCCAACTGTCCCCGCGAAGCCCGCAAGCATGTGGAACAATCCAACTCGCATTGCCGCGGCGCGAAATCGTCCGTCCTCGGGTTGTAAATCGGCGTGAAAAAGCGAGTCAAGATGCGACGAATGATCATTACTAAGTCGGCGATATAGCCACGCGATTTCGAGTATCAGGTGTTCGAACTGTGCATCCCGCCGGTTTTGAGCGTTAAACCAAGTCGTTACAGCCTTATTGAACTTAGTAATCTCATCACCTTTGAAGTTCGATAAACGTTCCCACATTACCCGCTTCGCAAAGTGCCGCGTCCAATCCTCGGGTGCTTTGAGATATTCCAATAGCTGCTCGGTCGTTGCCTCGGCTAGCTTCGGCTTCTCGACCAGCGGGCGACCCTTGGCCGTCACGCGCCAAATGCGACCGTGCGTCTTGTCGCGCCGAGGGTCGCGAAAGTCGACTTCGCCGTGTTGAATGATCGGGTTGTACCAGTCGGCAATGTAGATCGCGCCGTCGGGGCCCATTTTCACATCGACCGGACGAAATGCCACGTGCTTGGTCTTGATCAGCTCGGGCATTTCTTTCGCGGCAAAGCCCGAGCCGTCTTCACTGGGCACGTACCGCACGACGCGATGCGCTCTGAAGTCGCAAGTGATCATGTTGCCTTGCCAGTCGTCGGGCAGATGGCGACCGCTAACGATCTCCAGCCCGCAATACTTGGGGCTGCCCGGGTTGAGCCCCTTGAGAATGCGCGTGGTATCGGCGGCCGTGGTGAACACCGCGCCGGGAAACGTGTAGTTGATACCTTCGTTGCCGGCGCCGTCGGTATGAAACGTGGCACCCCATTTGTCCCACGCCGTGCCCCAATGATTCACCAGGCCGCGGCAGAACACGTCGAGCTGCATCGTCTCGGGCACAAATCGCCAAGTGCCGCCGGCGTTGAGTCGCTTGACGCCGGTCGGCGTTTCGATATGGCTATGGATGTAAATCGATTGATTGAAATACAGAGCGCCGTCGGGGCCAGTGCGAAACGTGTGAATGATATGGTGCGTATCTTCGGTGCCAAAGCCGGAGAGCATAATCCGCGTTTTGTCGGCCTTGCCGTCGCCATCGCTATCGCTGAGGTGCAGCAGCTCGGTGCTGTTGGCCACGTAGGCGCCGCCGCCGAGCGCATCGGGCTCGACGCCGGTGGGGATCAGCAGCCCATCGGCGAAAACGGTCGTCTTGTCGGCGACGCCGTTGTTGTCGGTATCTTCGAGCACGAGAATTTTATCGTCGGCTTTTTGGCCCGGCGCGATCTGCGGGTAGACCTCGCTGCTGGCAACCCAGAGTCGGCCGCGGGCGTCGAAGTTCATTTGAATGGGCTTGGCCAACAGCGGGTCAGCGGCAAACAGATTGACCTCGAAGCCGTCGGCGACCTCGAACGTTTTGCGTTCGAGCTCGGGATCGGGCGCGGGGATGTTCTTGAGATCGCGCTGAGCGTACGCCGGCGTGGTGGCAAGAACTGCCGAGATGATGACCAGAGCCGAAAGAGAGCAGATTTGGCGTAGATTGAAATTCATAATTGGGCCGCGAATGGATACGAATGAACGCGA
>JAYTAU010000176.1:0-4838 GCA_043737375.1 Planctomycetia bacterium | reverse complement strand
GGTACGAACGTGAAGCGTGGGCCGGCGGCGGGATCTTTTGCAGCCGGGTGCGTGTCACAGAAGTTGTTCGCCGGTCCGCCGCGGTTATTTGGAAAATTTTCCTGAAGTTCTCAGATTTAATTGAGTCGCGGTCATAAGCGATTGGGGCTAGAGACTGGGGGCTTGGGGCTAGAGACTGGGGGCTAGGCGAGCCGGAAACGTCAGTGCCAGGAGACATGCGACTTGAGGCTAGGAGCTTGGGACTGGGGGCAAGAGACTGGGCGTTTGATAACAGAGGAGTAACCGCGAGCGCGACTCGGCCGAGCTTTCATTCCCCATTCCGATTTCCCCATTCCGACGTAATGCTCGACCAACTCATCGCTCAAATCCACGATTCCGGTCGCCCGTTCGTGCTGGCTATCACCGGCGGGGGCACGCGCGCGATCGCGGAACTTTTGGAGCGGCCGGGCGGATCGCGGGTGCTGCTCGAAGCGATCGTGCCGTACAGTAGTGAATCGCTGGCGCAGTTTCTGGGAACGGTGCCCGAGCAGAACTGTTCGGCACGCACGGCGCGGCTGATGGCGATGGCGGCGTTCCAGCGAGCACTCAAATATCGGCCGGGCGACGAGGATGCTCAGCGCGTGTTCGGCATCGGCTGCACGGCCAGTTTGGCGAGCGACCGGCCGAAGCTGGGCGAGCATCGGATTCATGTGGCGGTGCAAAACGTGTTTCGCACGAGCGTTTATTCAGTCGCACTATCGAAAGGCTCGCGCAGCAGGGCCGAAGAAGAACAGATCGCCGCCGGATTGATTCTCAACGCAATCGCCGCGTCGAATGGCTATGACACGAATGCCAAACCCATCCATGGAAATGGGTGGGATACGCGTAGTGCGGCAAGTTCGGCTCCGACCCAGCTACCGATTGCACTGCTGGACGGCGAAGCCATTGAATCGGCAGAGTCCAACGCCTCGCCCGAGTGGACCGACTTAATGCTCGGTCGCCGCCGGCAAGTCATCGTCGGCGCCACGCTAATTTTGCCCGATGGCCGACGACGGGCCGTGTTTCCCGGCGCATTCAATCCGCGGCACGACGCGCATCGGCAAATGGCCAAGATTGCCGAACAGACGTTAGGGCTAACCGTCGAATGGGAAATCTCGATCCAAAACGTCGACAAGCCGCCGCTGGACTTCATCGAGATGGAAGACCGCGCGGCGCAATTCGCGGCGACCGAAACGTTGTGGTACACACTGGCGCCGACATTCGAAGAGAAGTCCCGGCTGTTCCCCAACACCACGTTTATCGTCGGCATCGACACGCTACTGCGCATTGCCGACGTTCGATACTACGGCGACAGCGAGGAAGAAATGTTCGCAGCCATCGCGCGACTGTGCGAGCGCGGCTGCCGGTTCTTGGTCTTCGGCCGACAACATGGCAGAAGTTTACAAACTGCGGGTGAGTTCCAGACGCTGTCGTCGATCCAACTGCCGACGACACTCAAGCAACTCTGCGAAGACGTTCCTGCAGAACGGTTCCGCCTGGATGTTTCATCGAGCGAAATCAGGAAGCAGCCCTGACGAAATCGCAGGACGACGAAGATGACGACTCACGGTCAAAAATCAATCGCGGTTCGCGACTCGATCGATAGTTTCAGGTCGGCCAAGCTCGAAGCACATCAGCTCAC
This sequence comes from Planctomycetia bacterium, assembly GCA_043737375.1. Taxonomy (GTDB): domain Bacteria; phylum Planctomycetota; class Planctomycetia; order Pirellulales; family JALHPA01; genus JAWXCH01. Next base: position 3,178 of record JAYTAU010000176.1, on the reverse strand, counting down.
GCGCCGGCCGAGACCGCTGAAGCGCGCGACGTTCCGCTGCCAGCAGTGGCACCCGAAGCATTTTTCAACGGGCTGTCTAACCCGCGAAAACTTTCTCGATCACTTTGGCGGTGCCGGCGACGCCGGTCAGTCGCTCGGGCCGTCCGGCGCTTTCGTAGAAAAGCTCTTCATGGCGAATGCCCATCGCATGCAGCAGCGTGGCGTGCAGATTTTTGACCGGCTGGGGATCGACGACGGCTCGCAAACCAATTTCGTCTGTTTCGCCAATCGCTTGGCCCCCATGAACTCCGCCCCCCGCCATCCAAATCGTAAATCCGTATGGATTATGATTGCGACCGCCGCCCCCTTGTTCCATCGGCGTGCGACCGAACTCGCCGGCCCAGACGACGAGCGTTGAATCCAATAGTCCTCGTTGCTTGAGGTCGGTCAACAGCGCAGCGACCGGCTTATCGTTTTGGAGTGTATTGCGATTGACATGGTGCGTGTTGCTGTCGTGACTGTCCCAGCCGTTTTTATCCATTGAGCTGTACAGCTGAACGATACGGACCCCCTTTTCGACTAGTCGCCGGGCCAGAAGACACATGCGACCGTATTTGGCCACCGTTTTTTCCTTGTCGTTCACGCCATACATTTCCAGCGTGCCGGCGGCTTCGGTGGAAAGGTCGCCGACATCGAGCGCTTCGGACTGCATGCGATACGCCAATTCGTACGACGCGATTCGCCCTTCCAAATCCAACAAGCCGGGTCGTTCCGCTTGGTGGCGCTGATTGAGCGCTTGCAGCGCGTCGAGCGTCGGTCGTTGCACCGACTCGAAACCTGCCGGCGGGCGAAGATGCAGAACCGGCTCTCCCTCATGCCGAAACTTGGTTCCCTGAAACGCCGCGGGCAAAAAGGAATTGGACCAATTCGCGCTACCGCCTAAACCGGCCACCTCGAATAGCAACACGTAGCCCGGCAGATTTTGGTTTTCCGTCCCTAGGCCGTAGGTCAACCAAGAACCCATGCTGGGCTTGCCCGCCAGCGTCACGCCGGTATTCATCTGGTACGTGGCGGGTGCGTGATTCGAAGATTCAGAAACCATCGACTTGATGAAGCACAAGTCATCGACACGCTTGGCCAATTGCGGAAAACTGTCGGACATCCACAGACCGCTTTGACCGTGCTGCTGGAATTTCCAGGGACCGGCCATCAGCCGATCGTGACAATGATTGAAGACGCCGCCGACTTTGTCATTCTTGTTTTTCAGGCTGTCGGGCACCGGTTTCCCATGCAGCTTTTCAAGCGTGGGTTTGTAATCAAACGTATCCATATGCGACGGCCCGCCGTGCTGCGACAAAAAAATGATATTTTTCGCAGTGCCTGCAAAATGCCCCGAGCGGGGTTGCAGCGGTCGAATCGGATCAATCTGCAGGACCGAAGCCGGCACGTCTTGCGCCATGGCGAGTTGGTTCGCCAATAACGACGATAGCGCGACGGCCCCCATTCCACTGGCGGCACGCGTCAAAAAATCGCGACGCGACGGTGCATCGCAATCATTGTTTCTCGGAGCGGTCGACATGCTTCAATCCCTGTGAGAGATGCCCTAATACAATTGGCCGGCCGAACGCTGACACAGGCCAGACACCGGCAGAACCAGTGGCACACATGCGGTAGGGCTTCCGAGTTAATCGACGTATACAAACTCATTAAGATTCAGAATTGCACGACAGACATCCACGAAACCTGTTCTGGCGTTTTGATCCGAACCCGCCGGTTGTTCAGCCTTGGTCCAAAGTTGCTTGAGTATTCGCTGCTCGTCTGCTTGCGTACCGCGCGCCATCGCCAGCCAGATCGCCCGATCAATTTGCCGAGCGGGATTCTCGGGCACTTCTTTCATGACGCGCTGCGCGAAAGCACGGGACATCCGCACCGAAAAATCGCTGTTCAGCAGGCTCAATGCCTGCGGCGCCACGGTGGTCGTATCGCGGCGAGCGCACGATGTCGTTGAATCGGGAAGATCGAAGGTTTGCAGAAATGGTAGCGGCAGAGATCGCTTATGGACCAGAAAAATCGTACGCACATCGGTTTTCTCGAGCGGATCAGGGTCGTATCCCTGCAATCGCTGCTTCGCCGCCTGATCATCGCGCGTCTCTAGAATTGCGGGGTTTGCCAGTAACAGCTCCTCGCTTATCGGGGGCCAAAGCGGCTTACCGGCATCGTAAGGCAATAGCTGCCCGCTGACGGCCAACATACTGTCGCGTAGCGATTCAGCATCCAATCGCCGAATATTTTGCCGCCACAGAAAACGATTGGCGGGGTCTTTTTCTCGCTTCGCGGCGTCGTGTTTGGACGCTTGTCGATAGGTCGCCGACTTCATCATCAACCGATGCATTTCTTTGACCGACCAACCTTGCCGATAAAACTCGACGGCCAGATTATCCAGCAATTGTTGATTGGTCGGCCGCTCGCCCGAGTAGCCCAAATCATTCGGCGATCCGATCAATCCGACTCCGAAGTGTTGTTGCCACAGACGATTGACGAGCACACGGGCCGCCCAAGGATTATCGGGCGAGGCGATCCAATTCGCCAAGGCGGTTCGCCGTCCGGACGTGGCGGGATTGACCGGCACCGAGATGACTGCGGGCCGAGGATCGATTACCGACAGAAAGCCCGGGTCGATTGTGTCGCGCGATTCACGAAAATCGCCTTGAAAAAACAACTTGGTTTCTGGAATCGATTTCCCGTCATCGGTCATCGCCAGTGCGATTTTTAACGATTGCTTCGAGGCCTCGAGCTTGGTGATGTCGGCCGCGAGAGTCATCAGGCGGGCCTTCTCGTCTTCGCCGAGAAGTGCTGCGGCATCGTCGTCGCCGACTTCCAGCTTTTTGAGCGGATGCTTCAGCTGCTTTTTCGCGGCTTCGTCGCGCTGAGCTTCGGGAATCGCCAGCAATGTTCGAATGTCATCGGGTAGCTCTCGTCGCCGGTCATCCGAAATCTTCTGTTTAGCGGCAGCCAGTACCGATTGACGTTCCGCCTTATTCGATTCGATCTGCTTCTGAACCGAATCATTGTGATTATTGACGCTACGCTGTATCGGCTCCACGTCGATCGGCAGATCGTGATACTTCACTCCGGCGAAGAATGCCCGGAACCGAAAGTGGTCGGCTTGGGAAATGGGATCGTATTTGTGATCGTGGCA
>JAYTAU010000175.1:0-1876 GCA_043737375.1 Planctomycetia bacterium | reverse complement strand
CCGTGGGAACCCCAGCCGCCGGAAGAACCGCCATGACGATGGTGCCAACCTGCTTCGGCAAGGCTGCCGCCGAAAGCGAAAACAGCCAAGGCAGCGACGCCCAACGTCCATTTCGTCAAAGTTTTGAACAACATGAATTCGGTCCCCGATTGTGAAAATGGGTGATTTGGTTTTGGGATATACCCGTAAAACATACTAAGAGTAGCACGCAATTCAAGTAGGATGGAGAGTATTTTCCGACTGAATAGACTGCGTAGTCCGTATTTTACGGTCTTAATCAAAAAAAGCCGCAACTATAATGGAACCAAAGACTTAAGAGAAACTTCTTGTGAGATTGAAGTAGGTTAAATCGAGCCAACAAAATTTATCGTGCTTTTGGGCTTTTGGGGTCTTTGGTCTCATTGGCATCTTTGGTATCCACCGTCTTCAATTCGATGTCGTCGATATCCAGTTCTCCCGTGCCGCCGAGCAGACCGATATGCACGATCGCCTCGCGTGCGAGGGGCGGAACCTTAAAACGTTCGCGATCGGTTTGCCAATCGAAACTGCCGCGCCAAGGTCCGACCCAGGTCCGCCCGACGATCGCCCGGTTGTCGTCGTAAAAAGTGATCGAGGCGATCGGCAATTGGTCGCTCTTTTGCCCAGGTCGAATATTTTTGCCGCGCACGCGTAACGATAATTCAACCGCGCGCACCGCGCGGCCGTCGAGCGCGGTGCCCTGCAACATTCGACAGCCGCGACCGGGAACTTCGTTTTTGAAACGCACGAACCGCTCGCCCAGCGGGGCATCCTTCGCTTGCTCGACGGTCATTTGCCGCTGATAGTACCAACCGATCGGCTCGCCGCTGTTGCCGGCCAATTCTTCGAAGCTGCCGTTGACCAGTTTGGGATTCGCCGGATCGGGCTTGATCTCGCGACCGGCTTCGGCCTTGCCGGTCATCGGCACGAACATCGTCGGTCGCAAGATCTCTTGCTCGAGTTTGCCGTCTTTTTTACGCATCAGATAAAGCACTTGCTGGTAGCGCTCGCCGACGGGCACCACCATTTGGCCCCCTTCTTTGAGTTGGTCGATCAGCGGTTGGGGAACTTTTTCGGGAGAGCACGTCACGATGATCTTGTCGAACGGCGCGTGTTCTTTCCAGCCCAAGTAGCCGTCGCCGACCTTGGTTTTGACGTTGTTATATTTCAGACGCTTGAGCACGCGGGCCGCTTTTTGACCGAGTGAATCGACGATCTCGATCGAATAGACCTCTTTAACCAGCGGGCTGAGTACCGCCGCCTGATAACCGCTGCCGGTGCCGATTTCGAGCACCTTGTCGCCCGGCTGCGGGTCAAGCTCTTCGGTCATATAGGCCACGACAAACGGGGCCGAGATGGTTTGCGATTCGCCGATCGGCAACGACATATCGAAGTACGCCAGCGGAATGTCCTTGATGGCGACAAACTCATGTCGCGGCGTATCGCGCATCGCCTGCAGGACGCGCTCGTTTTTGATGCCTGCTGCGACGAGTTCTTCTGCGACCATGCGATCGCGGGCATCGTCGAGCGATTGTTTGGATTGCTGAGCAAACAGCGGCATTGCACCGATGGTTGCGAAGAAGCAGGTGGCAAGAACGATGCGTGCAGACCAGACCATCGAACGACCCTTGAAACCGCGAATGTATAACCAGTTAGCAATTATGTCATACGCCGGCCCGGCTGGGTAGAAATTTGTCGACGGGCGCGGTTGTGCGGGTGGTGACGAAACGTGCGGCGAGCAGAATGAGCTTTCATGCCCTGACCCCGCGGGGGTTTTTCTCGAAGCCCAGGGGCGCTGCGCGACCCTGGGCTAATGTATTGAACCCCGCGGGGTAACTATGGGAATTCGTTGTTTCTA
>JAYTAU010000174.1:0-1877 GCA_043737375.1 Planctomycetia bacterium | reverse complement strand
TGTGCAATGTGCTGATCCGCAAGGGCCTGTTCGATGCGATCGAGTGCGAACCGATCGTGATACGGCGCACGTTCGTTGCCGTCGACCGCGTCGGCATTGGCAAGCTTTTTGAGCGACGGCAGATAAGGAATTCGCGACATGGCCACGACGTTGCCCGTGGCCGAGTAATTACCAAACGTCAAAAACGACAGCGGACAATCAGGCCCCTGACAAGCGGCGACCAACGCAGCAAACGTGGGATAGGCCATGCTGTCGAGCTTGCCGGTCGCCATGTACCGCTCGCCGGGCGAATGGTTGTTCACCGAGTAATCGAGCCCGTTAAGCACCAGCAGTTGATCGCCAAACTCTTGATAGAAATCTTCGTTGCTCATTCCGGCCTGAATGTGCTTGGCGGTCGGCGCATACTTATGCTGTCCGCGCGTCAGGATATCGCCTTCTTGATACAGACGATTAATTCCGTCGATCCCCTTGGGGTCCATCAAGTACGTGGTGTCCCATCCGCCCGACGCATTGAACACCACGTAGTAGGGACCAGGGTATGCTTTGTCCGGCTCTTTTGCGCCGGCCCCGGTCGGCAAGCCGCACGGAGCCGCCAGACCAAGACCGGCCAGTCCGCACAGTTTCAAGAAGTCGCGTCGCATACGTTTACTCGTAAAGAAATTCTTGTCGGCGAAGCAAGTACGTCACCACGCCGCGCCATGCGCGAATCGTGTAGTGCGTATCTTTAGGTGGATTGGGCATGTTGTTGCGACAATAGTAACTCTCGCCCGGCTCGAACTTCTGTTGCTTGGCGTCGTTGACGATCCCGGCAAATAGCGAGAAGGTGCGATCGACTTCCGGCGAATCCGCGGCGTCGTCATGGCCGAGGATCCGCTGGTGCAAATGTACGATCGCGCGGCGAATAGCGGCGTCGGCCTCGGGCGATGAACCCGGCACGACGCTCGGCTCGATTTGCGGAAAGAGCCTTCGCTCGGCCGGTGGCCGCGCGAAATCGCGGAGTGTGTGTTTACAGGCGACGTCGTTGGCCATGATCCGCTGGATGGCACCCTGCGCGCCGCTAGGATCAGTCGCGCGCTCGGTGACTTCCTTACTATCGATACCGCCGTAGAGCATCGCCAACTGATCGTTGAGCTTGCCCCAGCTTTCGCCAAAGATGGCGGCGACCTTGCGTTCAATTTGTTCGGGCGAGAGCAATCGCACCAGCCCGATGTCATCCAACTCGGCCTGCCGCGCGGGATGTTTGCTCGCCGTGGCCAGGCCGTCGGCACGATAAAAGTCGGAGACGACCAAGTCTTTGAAAACATGCTTCAGGTTGAAGCCGTCTTTGGCGAATCGTGCGGCACTGGTTTCGATCGTACGTCGCTGTTCAACATAGGCCCGACGTTTGGCAGTATAAAGCGGGTCCTCTAATTCTTTGGGCGGCAATAGCACTTTGCGGCCCGTCAACAAGTAGTAGACATGCTCGACCATGGCGACGGCAAACCGCGGATCCTTGGCGGTTCGCTCGCCCAACCAAGGCAACGCTCGCCAGCGATCTTCGGCAGGCATTGCTTCGCCTTCTAATCCAGGGCCGAACATGTCCGTGTACCAACCCCCTTTGCGCCGGCCGTAGACTCCTTCGAACTTGTAGTAGTCTTGGAATAGACCCGCGACGGGGTCGATGGTTTTGTGACAGACGACGCACTCCGAGGCCTGCATGGTGGGAATTTCGTACTTAGCGGTGACCGCTGCGGCATCGGCCACGCGCGCGGCCAATTCCATCGCGTCGATGCCCAAGAAATGCTGATAGTACATGCGCGCGCGCAGCCGGTTGCGGTTGGTCTCGGTCGTGGGATAGCGGCGCAGATATTGAAATGTGCTGAGCATGCCGGCATGAG
>JAYTAU010000173.1:0-4845 GCA_043737375.1 Planctomycetia bacterium | reverse complement strand
AGGCTGGTTGTGTTGCTATACAAACGCGAGCCCATCGCGTTGCATTGTCCGGTAATGGAATTCGCACCGGTGCCGGGCCGGCCGATATTGCCGGTCATTAGCGCCAAGTTGATGATCGCTTGTGCGACGCGCACGCCTTCGTAGCTTTGATTGACGCCCATGGTCCACCAGAACGACACGCGGCGTCCTTCGTGGATCATGCGCGCCAAGCATTCGATGGCAGCCGCATCGATTCCGCTGCGCTGGGCAACATGGCCGAGCGTGTAGGGTCGAACGAATTCGCAGAAGGCGTCGAACACGTTCGTATGCGCGTCTATAAATGCGCGATTGATCCACCCGTTATGAATCAACTGGTTGGCCACGCCATATAGCAGCTCCAAATCGCTCTTGGGCAACAACGCCAAATGCTGCGTAGCCTGCATCGCCGTTTCAGTTCGGCGCGGGTCGATGACCACGATCTTCGGATGATGCGGGTTGCGCATCACACGTTCCCACATAATCGGGTGGGCAATGCATGGGTTGGCACCGATAAACACCAGCACGTCGGATTCTTCGAAATCCTGATAAGTAAACGGCGGCGCATCGTAGCCGAACGACTGTTTGTAAGCCGTCGCGGCCGTGGCCATACACTGACGCGTGTTGCCATCGCCGTGCAGTATGCCCATGCCGAACTTGCCCAGCGCGCCGAGCAGCGCCAATTCTTCGGTCGGCAACTGCCCGGTTCCGAGCCAGGCGACGGAATCGGCTCCGTACTGCCCTTGAATGGCTTTGAAGCGGGCCGTGAATGTTCGTAGCGCGGTGTCCCAGTCGACCGGAGTTAACTTGCCATGTTCGTTCTTGAGCAGCGGTGTCGTTGCGCGGTCGGCCGACTTCAGCACGTTGAGTGCTTCCCAGCCTTTGGGACAGGCCATACCCATATTGACCGGATATTCGGTCGTGGCCGAAAGCCCGACCGCTTCGCCATTTCGCAAGTGGATATTCAGCCCGCAACCGGTCGAACAAAAACCGCAGACCGACGTTGTCGTGCAATCGGGAGAAGTTCGATCGGGTAAGAGTCCCAAACCAAACTTGCCTGGAGACTGCACCAGCTCGTGCGTTAGCGGACCGTGGCTTTGATGCAGCAATGCCAATACGTGTTCTTTGACGGAAGATAATTTGCGGTCGCTCATCGCAGCCCTCCAGGCATGCGCGGGGCAACCGAAGCGGCAAAGAACAGATGTCGCTCGCACAACTCGCCGGCGAGTGTCAGCGCAAAAATCAAGACTCCCAGCGCGACGGCGAACATGTCGTTGCCGTGTGGTTCGTCGCCGCTACCGTGCGTCGCCAACAGTACCATCGGCAGCAAAATTCCACCGGCAATTCCCAGGATGAACCGTGCTTTGGTCCAAGCGGACAGTTCGCCGGTCATCAATAGTGCGCTGCGTTTTAGGGGGGTTTGTTGTTGCGAGGCCAAATGGCGCAGCCCTGTGAACTCGTAGACGAGTTTGACGATCGAAACTCCCATCAATGCCTGGCACAACTCATCGGCATGAGAAATCAAAATGTCGCGAATACTCACGGTTTCGAGAGCCGTTGCCGAAATCAACGAAAACAACAGGATCGTGCTGAGGCCGAGCAGCGCGGTTGTCAGGAAGAACTTGTTGAAGCTGCGCATGCCGGTCCAAAAGGGCCGACGCGTGTACTGATAAATCATGACCGAGCAAAACACGCCCAACACTCCTGCCATCACCACGAGCGACGCGAGTACGATCTGTGTGACGGGCAACGCATGATCAAAGGAATTCGATGGGAATGCATTCAGCCAACTGACGAGCGCATAGACCGTGGCCAATCCGGCAAACAGTCCGAATGCGACGATCTCGCGACTGAGCCACGAATGTTTCAGCCCCAGCACGGCGCGAAACGCGTACTGCGGTCGGCCCAAGTGGCAGGTGCTGGCGGCCAACGCAATCAATCCGAACAACAGTGCCCCGGCCGCATGCAGCGGTTGCAACAATCGGAACAACGAAGGTTCGATCCGCCCGCCGGCTTGAAGCAGCAAATCGACGGCAAACGCGCCCACCGAGAGTTGTGTCAGCACCAACATCAAGACCAGCGGCGGGTGGCTATGTTCGACGCGAATCGAATAATAGTCGGCCGGCAAAGCATTGCGAGGAATCGGGCGGCGGCTCTTGTAGTTGGTGGTCGGCAGGGTGAAGTGCGGGTCGGGAGCGCCGGGCAAAAACGCGCCGCTCTCGCAATCTTCAAGCACTTCGGCACGGCTGATGGTCCGAATACGAATGGCGCTATGCGGGCAGGCTTGCACACAGGCCGGTGCTTCGCCCACGGCCAACCGCTGACTGCACATATCGCATTTGCGTACGATCCCGCGCGCTTTGTTGTATTTGGGTACGTCGTAAGGACAGGCCAGCGTACAGTACTGACAGCCCAAACACTGGTCGTCCAAATGTCGCACGATGCCGGTCAGCGGGTCTTTTTCGTAAGCATTGACCGGACAAGCGCTCATGCAGGCCGGCTCTATGCAATGATGGCAGGCAGTCGTCACATGCTGCAGAACGGGCATTGCCGCGCTGCCGCCATACAACAGACCCACATCGCGCCACGTTTCGGATTCATCGAGGCCGTTCAATTCGTGACAAGCAGTCACGCATGCCTTGCAACCGGAACAAGCATCGAGGTCGACTTCGAAGGCATATTGCTCACCGGCTTTCGGCGGAGTCGCGGGCAGCAGATCGCGATAGTAGCGAGCTTGCAGCGGAACGGTGTCGTCGGCATAACGTTGTGAAAACCGTTCGACCGCGGACAGATCGCCTTGTTCACCGAGCAAGCGGTTAAGCAACGACATATCGACTGGTCCGCGTGCCAACGTGTTTGGCACGAGGCTGTGGGGAAGTGAGTCGAGTTCAGCGCTACAAGCAGCGGTCATTCAGTCCACGTGTTGCCTGGTCCGAGATGAAATCGGGTTCGGCAAGCCAACCTCCGACGCAACTTGTCGTCCGTGAATGGTTGCCGAACTTCAAGCTGGCTTAAAAGCAACCGGTGTACCAAGCCCAAGCGTAACGTCGTTTCGATCACCAACCAGCAGCGCAAACTGTTGCAAGATATACATCTAACGAGTGTTGTTGTTTTTTGGCCAACGAGGTTTCATGAGCGCGGTAGTCGTTGCTGCTGCGTATTCCAATTGCAACCGTGCCGCTGCGCAATGCAGCACGTCAGGTTGTGAATGAGCAGTTTTTGCTCCGTGCGAGCAAATTCTGTTCGGCGGAGCAAACGTTCGCGCGGCAAGCTGTGCCTAATTGCGCGACGTTGAGTCAACAGTCGAGTGACGGGGTTAACTCCGCGTAGCCAAGATTGCCAGACCTTGGGCGCGCTTGGTAAGGATCTTCAATCAGGATAACGGCTCCCAAACTCTGGCGATTTTTAGCTACTCATCAAATCTGATTTTACCGACTACTAGTTTCAAATATTTGCCTAGCGCCGCGGCCGACAGCCCGGCGGATTGGGGTTGCTGCAGCTTGTCACCCAATTCGTCCGCGCACGTCCTGTTCCAATTCATCCAGTCGTCGTCGCGCAAGCTCTTTCTGAGTTTGGAGTTTTTCCAAAATGGGCTTGCTCATGGGCGGCTCATGCACGAACAAGTAAAACTTGAGCTTGGGCTCGGTGCCCGAGGGGCGGATCGCCAGATAATTGCCGCGCGGTTCCAGGTCAAAAAACAGTACATCGCCGACCGGGCCTTTCAGCGTGGTCGAAGGTCCTTCGTTCGGCGTAATGACGCGGCTGTGATAGTCGCGCCGTTGTCGAACTTGCAAGCCCGCGAACGCACTTGGGGGCGATTCGCGAAACTGCTGCATGATTTCGGTCATGCGCAACATACCGTCGGCACCTGGCATGGTCAGCGAAATCGTCCGCTCTTCGAAGTATCCATACTGTCGATACAATTCGTTCAACGCTTCCATCAATGTACGGCCGTTCGCTTTGGCCTCGGCGGCGTATTGAGCCAGCAACAACGCCGCGACAGCGCCGTCTTTGTTGCGAATGTAGCTGCCTGCCAAATAGCCATGCGCCTCTTCACAGCCAAAGACAAATCGTTCCGGACCGAATTCATCGATTGCCGCTCCAATCCATTTAAAGCCGGTCAGCACTTCCCCCATCAATCTCACCCCGTAGTTGGCGGCGATTGGAAGTAGCATGTCGGTGGTGACCAACGACTTGACGATAAAATGGTCGGCCGTCAGCGTGCCGGCCTCGCCCCGTTTACGTAAGGCAAATTCGGCGAGCAGCGCGGCAATCTGGTTGCCATTCAACACGACCCAATCGTCGATGTTCGCAATCGAACGACGAACCGCACAACCGATGCGGTCGGCGTCGGGATCGCTCGCCAGAATCAATTCGATGCCTGACGATCGGGCTTGCTCGATCATCTTGTCGTAAATCGCATGTTCTTCGGGGTTGGCGATGTGTCGTGGCACGTTCGGAAAGTCGCCGTCGGGTGCGGCATGCGGTGCGAAGACTTCGATCTGCGAAAAACCCGCCGCCGGCAAAACTGGCAAAACACTGGTCAGACCGACGCCATGCAGCGGCGAGAACAGAATGCGGATGTCCGTCGATCCGGCAAAACCCTGCTGCACGACAACACCGCGGTACTTAGCATCTATCTCGGCCTGCACCAGCTCGATCTTGCCCGCCGACAGAGCGTCAGCAAACGGATGACGTGCGATGTCGGTGACTCGTGCGACATGATCGATAATGCCTTGATCCTGCGGCGGCCGTACTTGCCCTCCGTTGGACCAAAAAACCTTGATCGCGTTGTCGCTGGGCGGGTTGTGGCTGGCGCTGATCATCACG
>JAYTAU010000172.1:0-11778 GCA_043737375.1 Planctomycetia bacterium | reverse complement strand
CTCGACAACCCCCTCGGCACCAAACAACCTGACGTCCACGGGCAGCAGCACGACTCAAATTCAACTGAGTTGGGCCGACGGCTCGCTCAACGAGGCCGGTGTTCGAATCGAGCGGCGGCTTGGCAATAGCGGCAACTTTGCTCAGATCGCCGAAGTCCTCGGCGTCAATCAAACCGGCTACACCGATTCGCTAAATCTGTTGGCCGGAACTCAATACAGTTATCGCATTCGCGCTTTCAATTCGGCAGGTAATTCGCTGTACTCGAATATCGCGGTGGGCAGTACTTTGGTGCCCGCAGTAACCGTAAACTCACTCGTGACCAACGATGGTACGCCGGCGCTCGGCGGCACGGTGAACGATGCGACCGCCGTGGTGACGGTGACCGTCGGAGGCAATTCCTACACGGCGCAAAACCTGGGCAATGGCAACTGGCTGCTGGCCGATAATATGATTTCTCCGGCACTGTTCGCCGGCGTGTACAACGTTGCAGTGAGCGCTGTCGATACCGACGGCGTCGCCGGCACCGACACGACGACCGGTGAACTGCAAGTTCGAAGTTCCGTGGTAAATCGGCGGTTGTTCTATAACAATTCCAGCTTCGATGTCGCCAACGATACCGCTGCAATCGCCACCGACAAAGTGGCGCTACTGCCCGGTGGCACGGCGACATTTGCCAACTACTCGAGTTATAGTCTCGGCATCAACGGCTTGATGATCGATTTCGCCGGGCTTTCGCCGAGCGCCTCACTATCGGCCGGCGACTTTCTATTTCGCCGCGGCAACAATAACGACCCGGCTAGCTGGAGTTTGGCCCCTTTGCCCAGCGGCATTAGCATGGTGCCGTACGCCGGCGGCGTGCGTGCGTTTTTGACTTGGCCCGATGGTGCCATCAAGAACCAGTGGCTCCAAATCATCGTCAAGGCGAACGCGGCAACGGCTCTTACAGCCGCCGACGTGTTTTACTTCGGCAATGCGGTGGGCGAGACAGGCAATGACCCAACCGAGGCGAACGTAACGACGGTCGATCAAACTCGTATTCGCAACAACTTTCTGTCGTTCCCGAGCGTCGCGGCAATCAACAATCCGTTCGATATTAATCGCGACGGGCTTGTTTCAACCCCCGATCAAAACTTAGCGCGCAACAACTTCAGTAGCTTTCCCAACGCCCTGCAATTGATTTCACCGGTCGTCGCGTTGCCGACCGTGTCGATCGTGGCCACCGACGCCGTGGCGGCAGAAGCCGGCGGCGACCTAGGCACGCTGACCGTCACACGTACCGGCAACGCAGCCGGTCCCCTCACCGTCACCTACAGCGTTAGCGGCACGGCAACATCGGGGCTGGATTACGTCGCACTCAGCGGCAGCGTCACGATTCCGGTCGATCAGTTGTCGGCCACCATTATCGTTACACCGATTGCCGATTCTCTCAATGAAGGCTCGGAAAACGTCGTCGTCACCTTGGGTCCGTCGGCCGGCTACACCATTGCCGCGGCAAATTCCGCCACGGTCGCAATCGCCAATGTCGACACCAATGACCCGCCGAATCCGCCCATTATCCTCGAGCCGTCGTTCGACGGTCAGATCGTCAGCGGACAGGCCCCGATTATGGCCACGCAACAGTTCAGCGACCCTGATGTGGGTGACATGATCTTGAACGCCGACTGGGAAATCTTGACCACTGGCGCCACTCCCGAACGAGTTTGGTCCGCCTTGGCCATCACCGGCGAACCGACGTTCATCATCGATCTGGGCGATGGCACCTTCGAAGGTTCTCACGCTAGCCGCACCACGCTGTTGCCCTCGACGAACTATCGGCTGCGCACTCGCCATCGCGACGATAGCGGCGACTTGGCGACCAACACCAGCGCCTGGTCCGAGCGGCTGTTCACCACACGGCCCCTGATTCCGCCGACGGCGGCCGGCTGGGTTTCTCAACAGGCCGGCTATCGCGTCGAAGAAATTCCGTTTACCTTCCCACAGGGCGAGCTCAATTGGCGGCTGCCGGTTAACATTGCCTTCGTGCCCGACACGGTGCGGGGCAGCGGACCGAACGACCCGCTGTTCTACGTCACCGAGTTGTACGGCAACATTCGCGTGGTGACCAATAACTTTACCGTGCGAACCTACGCCACCGGCGTACTGAATTACAACCCCAGCGGGCCGATCTCGGGTTCGGGCGAAAACGGTCTGACCGGGCTGGTGGTCGACCCGCTCAACGGCGACGTGATCGCGACGATGCTTTACGATGATCTGACCGATGGATCGGCTGATACTTTTCCGCGTGTTACCAAATTCACTAGCACCAACGGCGGAATTACGGCGGTCGATACCAGCGCCGGCGAAGCCGGTACGCAGGGCACGGACCTGTTGCGAATGCGCGGCGAATCGATGCGTCAGTCGCATATCGTCTCCAACATTACCTTCGGCCCGGACGACAAGTTGTATGTCCACGTCGGCGATGGGTTCAACGCGGGGACTGCTCAAAATGTGCAAAGTTTTCGCGGTAAGATTCTGCGGATGAATCGCGACGGCTCGCCGCTGGCCGATAATCCGCAATATAGCGCCGTCGATCGCGGTGCCGACGGCTTGCCCGATGCCGAAGATTACTGGCACGCCCGCGGTGTGCGCAATCCGTTCGGCGGCGCTTGGCGCGAGGCCGATGCAGCGGCCGGCCGGCCGGCACAACACTTCATGGTCGAGAACGGGCCGAGTATCGACCGGTTTTCGCTGCTGGTTCGAAACCGTAATTATTTGTACGACGGTTCGGATGGGTCGATGCAAAACTTCAACATCGCTTATACTGCGGCCGGAAACTTCGAGAACGGAGCGCCCGATTGGAATCCTTCGCCCGCGCCAGTGAATGTCACATTCGTGCAACCATCGAGCTTTGCCGGCAGCGGATTTCCGGCCGATAAACAAGGCCATGCGTTCGTTTCGCTCTCGGGTCCGACGCACGCACAAGGACCGCAACCATCCAAGGCGATCCAAGAGTGGGTTCTGAATAACGACGGTACTCGGCGGGTTTCTTTGGCAGGCGAGCCGGCCAATCCGCGTAATCTGGCCCAGTACCAGGGCCCTGGCTTCGAAACGGCAGCGGCAATCGCTGCCGGTCCGGGCGGACTCTACTTCAGCACACTGTACCCGGACGTGGGAAATCCATCGGCACCGGGGGCAAAAATCTATCGCATTGTCTACGTCGGAACCGGCGCACAAACACTGAGTGCCGGTGAGGTTGGTGGCGATTCCTCCACTTCCTCAGCTCTCGCTGTCAATATTATTCCAATCAGCCTCGGTTCCGGAAGTGCGGCCCGCGGTAGCAATCCGACCGATACCATTGCAGTCCAAACCAGCGTCGTGCTGACAACCAGCACTTCGATTCCGGCCCAAACCGGGTCCATTCAGCGCGTATCGAACGGAAATGCTTTACTAGCAAGCGGTTCGGGATCAAGTGTTTCCTTTGTGCAAACCGCAAAGCAGGGCATTTATCTCGATCGCGCCGGTCGGGCCGCGTTTTTCGACCGATTTGCCGACCGAATTTCTGGTGCCGACGACTCCGACTTTCGTCAATTTGCTTCCGTTATCGGCGATGTGGAGTTACAATCGGAAACACCGAACACAGGCGAATCACGACTAACTCGCCGCGGCAGTGCGCGGGCGAGCTACTTTGCTGAATTCGGCAAAGGTGCTAGCCGGCCATTCGGTCGCTAAGCAGTCAGCGTTGAGTTGGATGGTTTCATTCCGGAGTTAACGAGATGCGACGATTTTGCTTCAGCTTATATTGTGTGGCGATTTGTCTAACTGCGATGCTGTGGACCTCAGCGGCCCGTGCCGTGGTCAACGTCAACGTCGGCACGATCAATTTGCTCCCCAATCTGCCGGGCCAGAGCTTCGACCTGTTCGTCACCGGCGGTGATTTCGTCCAAGGTGTCGACTTCAAAATTCAACTCGGTACCGGTTTCGGTACGCCCACCGCGCCCGGTCCGGACGGCCCCAACATCACCGGCGTAGATTTGATTGCCAGCACGATCTTTGCGACTAACAATACCGGGCAACAGAACCAGCGAAGTGATCCGCAGTATTGGTTTCAAGGGCTGACCACCGATACGATCGGAGGCGTCGCGGCGAATGGCCGCTTAGCGCGGATCACGGTCGACACCACCGGCTTTAATTTCGGATCGTTCCCCTTATTACTGACCGGCACGTTCGACGGCGCAACCGATTTCAGCGAACTACCCATCGACATCGCGGCCAACATCACCAATGGCAGTATTACCATCGTGCCCGAGCCGAGTACTTTACTGCTGGCGAGCTTTGGCGCATTGGCGCTGGCCGTCGTTCGGCGGCGGCGCAACAGGGTGAACTAAGAATCCATAACTTTAGGGGCGAACGAATAATAACTTCCTTGCTATTCCTTTTCCCTTGGTAGAGGCGGCGAGGAACCAGCGGTGAGGGGGCGGAAATTATCGGGAAGTTATTTTTCGACCGGTCCTAATGCAGTTTATCTCTCGCTAAGACGCCGAGAAAGCAACTTCCTTCCTTTGCGCCTCTGCGCGAGGCTTTTCTTTCGTCCGCTTCCTTCAGCTTTCGAGTTCTGGCTCTTTCGCGTTTTCGTGATTCATTTGAGTTGCCAAAATCAACATGCTGCGAATCGCGAAAGCGCGATATGCCTATCTTCGAATTCCTCTGCGTCTCTGCGCCTTTACGCGAGGCTTTCGTTCGCCCCTCAGCCCGCCAGCTTGGCATTATTCCGCGACATGTCACAAATTCCCGAAAATGCGGAATAATTCCGTGCTAAACTTGTGCGACATTTCTTCGTTAACCCAAGGGCAGATTGCACTTCGGTAACGCTGAGCGATCGAATATCGCGCGAATTATTCCGCATATGCATCCAATTCTGCGCGCATAAACGTTTCCAGATCGAACTCCTATCCCGCATCGCGCTTTTCTCGGGCACGCCCCAAGGCCTCACCCAAGCGGCGCGTCCGCTCCGCCTCGATTTCTTCGATTCGCTCACCCAAGATGTTCGACAACAAACCGCTGGGCTGGGCCGCGGGATTATTCGAGGGGCTGATGCGAATCTTTCCGCGTCGCCCTCGACGGCCGGCCTGCCACTCCAACAACCAGGCCGCGGCGCGCCAATTGGTTTTCCCGGCGCGTGCGATGCGTCGCAGAGCGCCGGTCTGGCAATGGCGTTCGGCATCATCGATGGCGGCGGCGACTTGCGGATCGCGCCGCGTAGCCTTGAGCACGATCGATCGCGAGACGCCCGCCAGTCGGGCGGCCGCACCGCGCGGGCAGCCGATTCGAATCAGCGCACAAAACTGCCGCTGCGCGTCGGCATCGAACTTCACCGGCCGGCCCCGCGGCTTACCAAGTTTTTGGCCGGGCTCGGTGTTCCGTGCCGCGTTTGGTTCCGCGGGCATTTCCCGCGGACTGCGATCGGGCAGCGCGGCACGTAGTGCGGGTTCGGTCTGCTCGGCGGATGTTGGGTTTCCGGTAATCATGGCGGTCCTCATAACAGGTGTGCTTGGAGAGCATATCACCTGTTGATACCACACCTGCCGGCCTGATTTCGAGGGCAAAAATGGATCTGATATGGCGGGTAACATTTACTGGGTTGGTTGGCACCCGTTTTCGGACAAACGGCCATTATTCCTAACCTAATGCATCCGAACCATTTCCGAACATAGCCTCCAATGCTGCGGGCGACAAACCATTTGTCATTTTTCCTATCTGCCCACCCGCAAGTCTATAGAAGGAAAACCCATGGAACGCAGGCGTTCCAATTTGGGGAGCAACCCCGTCTTGAAACGTGACGGTCCCATCATGTGGGACTCCGACAAATTATAATTATACCGTGATTTCCATTTGGTCCCCGTGCTAATTGAACATAACGACGCGTTGATAATTTATCGCATAATTACATTGTTGCCGAGGTGTCGAGGACGAATTACTCTCGCCAGCCGGCGGCTTCTTCGCCGTCGAGGCGCAGCGTCAGGCATTTCGCGCTGCCGCCCGCTTTAACGAACTCAGATAACGACGTGGCTCGCGGCGCGTAGCCGGCGGCGGCCAACGAATCGTGCAGCTTTGGGCAGCCCGCGTTCGTGACCACGGTCTTGCCGACGACGACCGCGTTGCAGGCAAAGCTTTTCGCCTCGTTAACATCGACTTCGATCAGCCGTTCAACGTGCGCTGTCAGCGACCGGCGGCCGTAGTCGTCGAACGCGCCGGGAAAGTAAATTGCCTCGCCCGGCGCCAACGGGCAAAAACAGGTGTCGAGGTGATAGTAATAATTGTCGACCAGCTCCAGCGGCAACACCCGGCAACTGAGCAGTTCGCCGATTTGCTGATGCCCGCGGGCATGGCTGCGAGTGCGATAGCCGGCAAACAGCGTGTCTCCGCAAAACAGCGCGTCGCCGGCGCCCTCGAAATGCAGATCCTCCGGCACATGTTCGATGCTGAAACCGTGCTCGCGCAGCCAAGCCTCGTCGTAAGCGACTTCGCCCTGCCGCTCGGGATGCCGAAAGCGGGCCATCACCGCGCGATTTTCATAGACGAGCGCGGCGTTGGCGGTGAACACCAAATCGGGAAAGCCCGCGACCGCTGGCAGCAGTTCGATCGTCGCGCCGGCTTCGCGCAGCAAAGCACCCAGAGCGTTCCATTGCGCAAGCGCCAACTCCCGGTCGCTTTGTCGCGCGCGACTCATCCAAGGATTGATTTCATACTCGATCCCGTAAAAGTCGGGCCGGCACATCAGGATGCGAGACATGAGGCTCGGGGCTGGAGACTGGAGGCTGGAGATTGAAAGTCAAAGATCGTTCGCTTCGGTGGTGCTCGCCGGAGCGAGATTGCTGTTTAGCTTCTTTCCGAGTTATTCGCCGCGATCTGATTATTCCGCAGCACTCGCAGCTTCAATCGCGTTCAGGTCTTCGACCAGCGACCGTAAAAACGGTTCCACATCGGTCACCAGGCCCACCGTTTGAAACGAACCGCGGTCGTTCAACTTGATCACGGTCGAAGGATTGATATCGACGCAGACCACCTTGACCCAGGCCGGCAGCAAATTGCCGACCGCGATCGAATGCAGCGTGGTGGCAATCATCAAACAAAACGTCACATCGCGAATGCCGGCGCGCATCAAGCGTTGAGCCTCCAAGCCGTCGGTGATGACATCGGGCAGCGGGCCATCGTCGCGAATACTGCCCGCCAGCAAATACTCGACGTTGTTCCTGACGCACTCGTACATGATGCCCGACTTCAGCTCGCCCCGTTCGACGGCCGGGCGAATTCCGCCGCAGCGGCGAATCCGATTGATCGCGCGCAAATGATGTTCGTGCCCGGCTTCGGCCAGATCGCCGCGATCCAAATGTACGCCCAGGCTGGTGCCGAACAGCGACTGCTCGATGTCGTGCGTGGCCAGCGCATTGCCCGCAAACAGTTTGTTGATGTAGCCGCGACGGATCAGCTCACACACGTAGCCGCCGCTACCGGTATGGATGATGGCCGGCCCGCCGACCAGCAACGATTTTCCGCCGGCACTTCGCACGCGGTGCAGTTCCTCGGCAACCTGACGAATGGCGACTCCCTTGGGTTTTTCGGTCGAGACCGGGCTATTCATGAACTCGAACGCGTGTCGCTCCATTTTGCGCTCTTCGGGAAACACGCGCACGCCGGCATGACCAACCACCAGCGGCATCCCCAGCTCGACATCCGTCATCGGGATGCAACGCGCCGTGGGCCCGCTGGGGTCGACGACGATCCCGCAGTCCATCTCGACATCGGCAACCGCGATCCAATGATCGCCTAGCCGAACCTCGGTGCGCTGATTGGTGGTGCTGTAAAATGCTTCGGGAAACGCGCCGGCAATATCGGCTTCGACCAACACGCAATCGTTTTGTGAAGTCGGCACCGCACCATGATCGGCAATCTGCGCAACGATGCGATTCAGCGCCTCGGCCGTTTGGGCACGCACTTCGACCACGGCAAAACTGGGGTCGTGCCGGCTCTGTCCGATCGCAATATTTTTGATTCGAAACGACCCATCCGCCGCAGTGATGGTGTCGAGAATTTTGGGCAGTATCAAACTATCGATGATGTGCCCGCGAATTTCGACCTCTTCGACATGATCGGTCGCTCCGGGGTCACGCGGTAAATCGGCCGCATGGCCCACCGACCCCATCGCATCCAGCTTTGCCAAATGCCGTTCCATGACGAGCCCGTTGAGATGAGGACAAAATGTGTTTCGCAGACGCGGTGGTACGCCTTCGCATTATCAGGGTATAGCCGTTACGCGGCAACCGGCTCCGATCATAAAGCATTGGGCAGCCAACCACTTAACTCCATCGACTTTGTCTTCCCAAGTCGTTGCGGCTGTCTTATACTACGTGCTTGTTTCTCCTTTTCTTCAGGTACATTTGTTTCGAATGAGCGAATCATCCTCGTCGCCGGATCGTTGGTCCGCATTAGTGGACGCGTTGGGAGTCCAGCCCACATCCGTGCCTGCAACTGCTGCTGAAGCAGCTTCATCCATCGCTTCCAGCGCAATGCCATCCGGCGGTTCACCGCCCAGTGGTTTACCTGCTAAGTCGTCCCCGTCTCGCGCGACTCCGCCTGCGGTGGAAACCAAAAGTACATCAGCCGCATCGACCAAGCCCACGTCAAGCTGGAACGCTTTGGCCAGCTCGTTGGGAATCGAAGTGTCCCCGGAGCCGGTGCCGGTAGTCAACGTCGCCAAGCCCGCACATGTCGAGCCGGTGGTTCGCAAATCGGCGGTCGAGCCGAGTGAGGAACGTGCGGCCCCAACGTCGGACGATCGCGCTGGTGACCAATCGCGTGGTGGACGCGGCGGACGCCCTGCGCGGCGCGACTCCGAGCCGCGTCGCTCGGAAAATGCTCGTGGCGACGAGCGCCGTGGTGAGCAATCGCGTGGAGAAGCCTCGCGTGGTAGTGAACCATCACGCGGCAGTGAACCATCGCGCGATAGTGAACCGGCACGCGGTAGAGGGCGGACCGGGCGGGGGCGAAACGACCAGCCTGATAATCGGCCTGCGCGAGCTGCCGAAGATATTGATTCCATTGGCCTGAGCGATTCGGATTCCGTTGATCCCGTGTCCGATCCAGCGGGCGAGCGTCCTGCAGGAGACCGCCCCGCCGAGAGCTCACGCGAAGGGGGCGGCGAGCGGGGTCGCCGGGGCGGGCGACGCCGCGGGCGCGGCGGTCGTTCACGCCGCACCAATGAATCTCAACCCAATAGCGAAGCCCAACCCAATCGTGAATCGCGCCCCAACGGCGAAGCACGCGGCAGTGGCGAAGCCAACGATAGCGGTGAAAAACCGACCGGCCAGCGTCCGGCAAGAGACACCAATCGCGGTGCCGATCGAAGTGCCTCGGCCGGAAATGCAATTGGCAACGAACTCGACGACGATCTCGATGATCGCGGTGTAGTTGATCTTGGCGGTGATGATCTCGAAAATTCGCCAAACGACGAAAGTTCCGCCGCAACCGCTGATACGCAGCCTAAACGTCGCCGCCGTCGCGGCCGGCGTCGTTCGCGCCAGATGGATTCCTCGCTGGGAATTGAACGCTTGGCGACCGAAGACATTCTCGACATCAATCCTCCCAAGCCGCGCGAAGTCGTGGCCGATCAGGTCGCACCTGACGAACAACACGATCCGCTCGACATGGTCGAGGCCGAGATGGTCGAGACGGAAACAGGGACTGCCGCCGGGGTGTCATCCGGTGGAACGGCCGCGAATGGCACAACCGACGAACTGGATGCCGATGGTCAGCCGCGCAAACGCCGTCGCCGTCGCCGCCGCGGACGAAAACCTGCCGGTGATAAGGGAGAAAGCGCGACCGCCGACGTCTTAAACGGCGATAGCGACGATAGCTTAGCGCACAGCACCGCCGACGATGACCAAGATCAGGATGATGACGACGACCACGATCAGCCGCGGCTGCGCGGTGTGACCGAGGACGATGATGACGACGATCTTGATGACGTCGCGGGCGCAGGGCGCAGCAAGAACTTGCATCGCGAATGCACGCCTTGGAAAGACGCAATCGCCATCATGATCAACACCAATCTGGAAGCGCGCGCTCGTAATCCCAACGCCGGCGGCAGTCGGGGGCGAGGTTATCGCGGCAGCAGCAGTCGACGGAGTTAGCAGGCTCGAACATTTACAACTGTTTTTGTAGGATCCGATTCCCATCGGCGATTCGCGACTTCTTGATTTGGGAGAAATATCCGATGCGCCGCGCCCTCATTTTACCTGCGATTTCCGTTGCGTTCGCACTGAAGCTCGGCTTCGCCGTGTCCATCGTATCACTGGTCGGTTGCAATCGCGATTCCAATCATCCCGCCGTCAAGGCTGAGTCGGACGACCGGCGCGGCATCATGCTGCTGCGGTATGCGCCCGGCAGCGAAAGTACCGAGCAGCGCGAACAGGGTTTTCTCGATACCCTGGAGAAAGAATTCCCCGAGATCCGGATTCTCTCGTCCGATCAATACGCCGGCGCGACCCGCGAGAAGGCGCTCGACGTCGCGCAGCAGCTCATTCCCAAGTATCGCGACCGGCTCGACGGCATCTTCGCGGTCAACGAGTCGGCTGCCGCCGGCACCCTCGAAGCGCTGAAGCAAGCCGATCTGGCCGGCAAAATCACCTTCATCGGGTTCGATAGCAGTTCGCGAATGGTCGAAGCCCTCGAACAAAACAAAATGCAGGGGCTGGTCTTGCAAGACCCCGTCAACATGGGCTACCTGGCTGTCAAAACCCTGGTGGATCACCTGGAAGGCAAACCCGTCGAGAAGCGTGTCTCGACCGGCGAATTGGTCGCCACGCCAGACAATATGAAAGAAGCGAAAGTCGCCGCTCGGCTCAGCCCCGAACAATTTTCGGGTAGCGCCGCTCAGCCGACCGCCGTAAAGTATCGCATTGCCGTCATTCCCAAAGGCACGACGCATGAGTTTTGGAAGTCGGTGCATTTTGGTGCCGACAAGGCCGCCCAAGAACTGGGCAACGTCGAAGTCATCTGGCAAGGTCCGCAAAACGAGGACGAAAAAGACGGGCAAATTCGCGTGGTGGAAAACTTCATCACGCGTAAAGTCGATGGCATCTGCCTGGCACCGCTCGATTCGCACGCCTTGGGCGAATCGGTTCGTTCGGCTAAGAAAAACAACATTCCCACGGTAATTTTCGACAGCGGTTTAGCCGATGACTCGGCCTACGTCAGTTACGTGGCAACCGACAATTACAACGGCGGCGTGTTGGCGGCCCGTCGCTTGGCCGAAGTGCTTAAAGCAAAACCGACAAAGAATTGAAATACGATTCGAATCACCGAGAGTCACAGAGGACACCGAGAATACAAAGCAGGAAGTAAGTGGCCGCGAATGGATACGAATGAACGCGAATGAGGCAAGAGGTTCATCATTTACGTACTCCAAACATTCGCGGAGCCTGTAACGCATTTGAAAAGGAGTTATGATCTGCAATTCTGATTCGCGTTCATTCGTATCCATTCGCGGCTAACCTCCCTTTGCTTTTTTTGCTGTAGCCTCGGTGACTCTGAGGTGCAACATTTGTTTATGAGCGGATCGCAAGGTCGGTTGCTGCTGAAAAAACTGCTTGGTAGTTCGCTGGGGCCGTTGTTGGCGCTGATATTGGTCGTGATCGTGTTCGGCGTCGCCGATCGGTTGTTCTCGCAAGGCAATTTCTTGACGCTGCAGAATCTGCGCACCGTCGCGGTCCAGACCTGCGTCGTCGCCGTGGCCGCCTTGG
>JAYTAU010000171.1:0-4860 GCA_043737375.1 Planctomycetia bacterium | reverse complement strand
AAAGTGCGTCCCTTTTTCGCCCTTGCGGCGGTAGCGAATCCCCAGCCGCCGGGCCTGATAGTCGGTGCAGTTGCTTGTGCTGGTCACTTCGCCGTATTCGCCTGCCTCGCCGCGGCCCGGCATCCAAGCTTCGAGGTCGTATTTGCGATACGCCGGCCCGCCCAAATCGCCCGTCGCCGTGTCGACCACACGAAACGGAATGCCAAGGCCATCGTAGAGCCGGCATTCCAGATCGCGAAAATATTCGAGCATCGCTTCGCTTTGGTCGGGTGTAGTGAACGCAAACATTTCGATCTTGGTGAATTGATGCACGCGGTACAGCCCGCGGCTGGCACGTCCGCCGGCGCCGGCTTCCGTGCGGTAACAATGACTGATGCCGCAGATTTTGATCGGCAATTGCTCCTCGTCGAGAATCGTATCACTTAGCAGCCCGCCCAGCGTGATTTCGGCCGTGGCCACCAGATTTAGATCGGTCCCTTCGATGCTATAAATTTGCGTCTCCGGGCCGCGCGGAATGAAGCCGGTGCCGTGCAGCACTTCGGTGCGTGCCATGTCGGGCGTGATCATCGGCGTGAAGCCTTCGGCCATCAGCACATCGACGGCGTAGCGCTGCAAAGCCAGTTCGAGCAGCACGGCGTCGTTCTTCAGAAAGTAAAAGCCGTGGCCGGCAACTTTCGCTCCGCCTTCGAAATCGATCATGCCCAGCTTCTCACCGAGCACGACGTGATCGACCGGTTTGAAGTCGAACTTGCGCGGGGCATGTTTGCCGCGGCGCAGTTCGAGGTTCGCGCCGTCGTCGACGCCGACGGGTGCATCGGGATGCGAGAGGTTCGGGATCTGCTTGAGAATGGCCTCTGATTCGGTAGTGACTTGCTCCAGCTCGGCCAGGGTCGCAGTGACCAGATCGCGCAGCCGGCGACCCTCTTCTTTGCGGGCTTCGCGCTCGGCAGGATCCTTCGCCTGGCCGATAGTCTTGCTGATTTCGTTGGCCTGACGATTCAGATCGTCGACCTGCGCTTGCTTGGCTTTGCGGGCCTGGTCGAGCGTGACGAAGCGCTCGACATCGGCAGGGCTATTGCGGCGACGGCAGTTCTCGGCGACAGCCTGGGCATTTTCAACGACGTATTTTCGATCGAGCATTGGCGTCAACTCAATTTAGATGAACCACGGAGACACAGAGGCACGGAGAGGAAAAGGAAAAGCATCTCGCAAAAGCGCGAAGGACGCGAAGGGATGAAATTTTTATCCGTTGCTTAGCGGCGCGGCCACCGGCCCGCCCGGTTTTGAGTTGAACTCTAATCCAAAAAGTAGTTAGCCGCGAATGGATACGAATGAACGCGAATCAGGCAGAGTAACCACGAAACACACGAACGACACGAAAGAAGCAAATAAAGCAAAATTGTTTAGCGAAGAATCGAAGTGTCGATCAAGGGACTCGCTGTTGCTTTCCCTGATCCCCGATCCCCAACCCCTATTTTTGGGCCAATTCCTGCCATAGCCGCGCGCTCGCTTTGATCCCGCGATGAAAATCATCCAAGTTGAATTTTTCGTTCGGGCTGTGCGTATTGTCATCGTCCAAGCCCCAGCCTAGCAGCAGCGTATCGACACCCAGCTTTTGGCTGAACGTGGTCACGACCGGAATTGAGCCCCCTTCGCGAATGTGGACGGGTTTTTTTCCGAAACTATGTTCGATCGCGCGCGATGCGGCCGCCATGTAGGGGCTATCGAGCGACACCAGCACGCCCGGCGCTGCGCCGTACTTGACTAGCTCCAGCGTAATGCCCGGCGGACAGAGTTTGTGCAACATCGCTTCGAGCGACGCGACGATCTTTTGCGGGTCTTGGTTGGGTACTAAGCGAAAACTGAACTTCGCGCTGGCGCGGGCGGGCAGCACTGTCTTGGCCCCTTCGCCCTGGTAGCCGCTGGTCAGGCCATTGATATCGCACGTCGGCCGAGCCCAACGCCGTTCGAGCGTCGTGTAATCGACCTCGCCGGTGAGCGCGTCAACGCCGAGTTGTCTCTTGAAGTCGTCTTCGTTGAAATCGAGCGCCGCGAACTGCTGCCGCTCGCGATCGTCGAGCGGAGTCACGTCGTCGTAGAAGCCGGGCAGCAACACACGACCATGTTCGTCTCGCAGGGCAGCCAGCATGCGAACAAGTGCATTCGCCGGATTGGTGACCGCGCCGCCAAACGTGCCCGAGTGCAAGTCTTGCTTCGGGCCAGAAAGTTTCAATTCAAAGTAAGCCAGACCCTTAAGGCCATACGTGATCGCCGGTTTGCCTGGGCCAAACTGGCTGGTGTCGCTGATAACGACGACGTCGCACTTCAGCCGATCGGAGTGCTGATCGATGAACTCATACAAGTTCTCGCTGCCGACTTCCTCTTCGCCTTCGATCAAAAACTTGAGGTTGATCGGCAACTTGCCCGCGGTCTTCATCCAAGCTTCGGCGCTTTTGATATGCGTGAGCATCTGGCCCTTGTCGTCGGTCGCCCCGCGGGCGTAAATGTTGCCATCGCGACGGGTCGGCTCGAACGGCGGGCTGATCCATTCGGCCAGCGGATCCGGGGGTTGCACGTCGTAGTGGCCGTAGACCAGCGCGGTCGGCGCGCCGTCGATCACGGGCGATTGTGCCAGCACCAGCGGATGGCCGGCGGTTTCGATCAGTTCCGCCGTAAAGCCGAGCAACTTGAATTGATTTTGCACCCATTCGGCCGCGCGACGTACGTCGGGCTTGTGCTTGCTATCGGCGCTGACACTAGGGATTCGCAGCAGCTCGCACAGATCGTCTTCGAAGCGTTGCCGGTTGGCGGCGAGATAGTCGTCGAGCTTATCCATATTGGTTATTTACCACGGAGACGCGGAGGCACGGAGAGGAAAAGGGGATAGGAGTCAGAGTTTGTGAATTAATCGATTTGGACAAAATCTCGATCGCTTTTTTACCCCTGTTTCGATCGGAAACCCTAGTCTCCGAATCAAAACACAGCATGTTTTTTTACGGGAATTCAATTAATTCACAAACTCTCAGGGATCAGGGAAAGCAACAGCGAGTCACTCGATCGACACTTCGATTCTTCGCTAAACAATTTTGCTTTATTTGCTTCTTTCGTGTCGTTCGTGTGTTTCGTGGTTACTCTGCCGATTCGCGTTCATTAGTATCCATTCGCGGCCAATTTCATTCCCCTTTGCGTCTTCGCGCCTTTGCGCGAGGATTCATCGGTTTCCCTTCCGCTTCTCCGCGGCAAAAAGAACTTCGAATCAATCAGTACACAACGACGCAAAACGACTTATAATGATGGACTGTCAGCATAAACAATCAACTTCGTTTGGCAAGGACACAAGGGACTCGCCATGTCCGAACAACAAGCCGCCGTCGCCGAGCCGGAAGTCGAACCTGCGCGTGAAGCTGTGCTGCCCGAGAAGTCCGCGAAGCGCGAACAGAAACACAAGCGGCAACCGCGCTACCACGTGCTGTTATGGAACGACGAGTTTCACACTTACGACTACGTAATCATCATGATGCGGAAGCTGTTTGGGCATCCTCCTGAAAAGGGCATACAAATCGCTTCCGAGGTCGATTTGCAGGGCCGAGCAATCGTGATGACTACAACCAAGGAACTGGCCGAGTTGAAGCGCGACCAGATTCACGCCTACGGCAAGGACGACAATATCAAGGACTGCAAAGGCTCGATGTGGTCGACGATCGAAGCCGAGACGGGAGGCTAGAGGCTCGGGACTGGAGGCTGGAGGCTCGGGATCAGAGGGCAGGGATCGGGAAAGTGCAATCGCCCTATGCCGTCCGCTTGCGGCTTAGCCTTGCCAAATCATTGGTCATTCGGGCTCCGTCATTCGGATTTTGACTTTTGTCGTTCATTCGACATCTGAAGTCCGATGTTTGACGTTACGCATCGGCTTTGAATCGCCGACAGCGTCGGCTCCTACAAAAGGCGCTCGCCCGACCCGTCAGCCCCCGCACTTCGCACGTCCGACATTCGCTCTTGTCGGCTTTGCTGCGCACAAGTACCATCTCGCCCCGAGGGTTCGGCCGCAGCAATTCGGTCGCTCGTTGATCAATCTCCGACTTGCAAGCAGGATATTACCATGAGCCGTCTGTTTTACATGTTCGTTGGCGTGATTCTGGGCGGCGGGGCGATCTACGGGGCCCTGATGTATCATTTGCTGCGAACGAACGACGGCTGGGAGATGGTGCCCAAGACTTCGGCGACGTTCACCGATGCGTATGTCGATATGCGCAATTTCACGCTGGCCGACTGGACGCAGCATCGCGATCTGGTTGCGGCGTTGATCAACGCCAAGAAGGAATCGCTGCTGGGCGATTCGCCGCAGAACCAGGTCGAGCAAAGCGTCGGCCGAATGCTGGACAGCATTCGACGGTAGCTTAGAACGGAATTCATATCGTTCCTTCGCATCGACGAACAAACTAATTGAAGTGGATCACGAAACGTCGAAAGGGCGAAATCGCGAAAGTACATCAAAACGAAGATGATCCAACTCGACCTTTTCGGTCTTTCGTGTTTTCGCGATTGACATTTGATTTGTGGGAGCAGTCGTTGGGGCCCGAATTTGAAGCGCGGTCTGCCGACGTAGAACGGAATTCATTCCGTTTTGTAGCATCGATTGACCCGAGTAAACGGAATGAATTCCGTTTTACGGCCCGCGTTCTCTCGCGCCCTTTGCAGCCCCAGCGATCAGCCGCTAAACTCTAGCGTCGGTTGACTTTCGGACCGGGTTTCCTGCGGCAATGCGACTTCAAAAAAGCGCGGGCCGGTGGCCGCGCCGCTATGCAGCCAACTAGTATCAGTAGCGAACGCTCGTTTGTAATTCGTCCTTTGTAATTCGTA
>JAYTAU010000170.1:0-1889 GCA_043737375.1 Planctomycetia bacterium | reverse complement strand
TCACACCTCAAGCAGCTATGAACGGTCAAGTCATCGGTGCGATCTTTCGCCGCAATTTCATCGGGTACTTCAGCAATCCGACGGGCTATGTGTTCATTTGCATCTTT
This sequence comes from Planctomycetia bacterium, assembly GCA_043737375.1. Taxonomy (GTDB): domain Bacteria; phylum Planctomycetota; class Planctomycetia; order Pirellulales; family JALHPA01; genus JAWXCH01. The sequence goes on along the minus strand of JAYTAU010000170.1, from coordinate 1,782 downwards.
GTGCTGTTGAGCACCGTTGCGGCGTTCTTTCCCAACGAATTCTTTAACGCCAACTTGGCGAATCTCGATCAACTCAATCGCTACATCGCATATATTCTACTGCTGTTTGTTCCGGCGATTACGATGAGTGTTTGGGCCGAAGAGCGTCGGCAAGGAACCGACGAACTGCTGCTGACGATGCCGGCCGACGACATGGATGTAGTGTTCGGCAAATATCTGGCCGTGGTGGCGATCTTTACTGTCTCGCTGCTGTTCTCGTTGTTCTCGACTGCGGGAGTGCTGTTGTCGTTGGGCTCGCCCGACTGGGGGCTGTTTTTAACGAATTACTTTGGCTACTGGTTGATGGGGCTGTCGATGCTGTCGATCGGCATGGTCGCGTCGTTTTTGACCAGCAATTTGACCGTGGCATTCATTTTGGGACTGCTACTCAATGCGCCGCTGGTCGTGTTTTTTCTAGCCGGCGATTACACGTCGGCCGGCGCAGTGTCTGCCACATTGAAAGACTGGAGCATGCAGGGGCAATTCCGCGATTTCGGTCGCGGCGTGATCAGCTTTTCGAGCATGTTCTATTATTTTGCCGTCGTCGCGGTCATGTTGTACCTGTGCATGGTGTTGATTGGGCGACGGCACTGGGCCGGACGCAGCGGCAAGTCTATGTTTGCCCACTATCTGGTGCGCACCTTGTCGCTGGGTGTGGCGGCTATTGCCGGGGTGATGATCTTACGCACGCTGCCGCTACATGCCGACGCGACCTACGAACGACTGAGCTCGGTTTCGCCGGCAACTCGCGACATCATTAAATCGCTCGATCCCAAACGGCCTGTTCAAATCGAAGCCTATATCAGTCCCAACGTGCCCGAAGAGTATGTTACCCAGCGTACGAATCTGTTGTCGTTTTTGCGCGAGTTCGAACAACTGGCCGGGCGCGGCATGATCGAAGTTCGCATTCACGAAGTCGAGCCGATGACCGACGAAGCAAAACGCGCCGAACAGTTGTTCGGGCTTAAGCCGCGTCGTGTAGTCGGGCGCGATCGCGGGGCGTTCCGCGATCAAGAAGTTTTCCTGGGTGTGGCGTTTGTCAGCGGGCTCGATAAAGTCATTGTGCCGTTCTTCGATCGCACGGTGCCGGTCGAATATGAATTGGCTCGCAATATATGGTCGGTCAATCACAAAGAGCGTAAGACGATCGGTGTGCTGCGAACCGACGCCGACTTGATGGCGGGCTTGGATATGTCCGGTGGGATGCCGTCGCAACGTTCCGAACAACAGATCATTGCCGAATTGAAAAAGCAGTATGAAGTCGTTCAGGTCGATCCCAGCAGCCCCATTACCGCCAAATTCGACGTGCTGCTGGCGGTGCAACCGTCGAGCCTCAACCCGCAGCAACTGCCGAATTTTGTCGACGCCGTGCGTAGCGGGCAGAAGACCGTGATTTTCGAAGATCCGCGTCCGCAATGGTTCCAGACAGTCGTGGGCACTAGCGAGCCAAAACGTCCGCGGCAACAAATGATGATGATGGGCGGAGGGCAGCCGCCAGAGCCAAAGGGTGACATCAATCAGCTTTGGAAACTGCTGGGCGTTGAACTGAAGACCATGAAGCCCCGCACCAATCCGTTCAATCCGTTGGGGGGCACCGCCGAGCCGTTGATTGTTTCTCAGCAGTACAATCCGCACAAAAAGATTCAACATTTGAAAAACTTGCCTGAGCAGTTTCTATTTATCGACCGCGGTGTGCCGCGTCCGCAGGATCAAGAACCGTTCAACGACGAGAATTCGATTACG
>JAYTAU010000169.1:0-1889 GCA_043737375.1 Planctomycetia bacterium | reverse complement strand
CCAAACAACAGAGCACGCCCGGACCGCGGCAGACGGCCGTTGCGCCGCTGAACGATCCGCACCCGTTGGTGGTCTATCTCACCGCGGGCTACGGCCAGGTGCCGTGGAAGCCGGTGCCCAAAACCGAGCCGCCGGTCGCTCCGCAGCCCGATGCCGTGCCCGCGCCGAACCTGTTTCCGTTCGACATCGGTCCGCCGCCGCCGCTCCCCGATGCACAGCCGGTGCAACCGAAACCCGACGCGCCCAAGCCGGTCGACGAAACGACATCGATCCCCAATTATCCCGAGGTGGTGATCGTCGAAGACGGCGATGCGCAAGACGACGACTCGGGCGAGCTGCTCAAGTTCGCCGAGCGACTGAAAAAGAAACGCCACGGCAACGTCAAGATTCGTCGAATCGACTGGAAACTGGCCGAGAAAATCTACCCGCTGCGGCGCGACGAACTGCCGGCAGCCGTGGTCACCAGCGAAGGCCGGATCGAAGGTAAAGTGCTGGCGCGATTGCTGGCGCTGATGGCACCCGAGGAACCCAAGCCGACGGTCAATCCGCCGGCGACCGAACCGGCCAAAGAAGTCGGCATCGAAACCTTCCCGATCGACTCGCTGTTGACGATGCTCTTGACCAAACAATTTTCGTTGGGCTTGGCGATCCCGATCGTGATTTGGGGCGTGATGTTCGTCCGCTCGAAACGCCGCGCGGCGGGACAAAATGTGATCGCGCCGCAGCTCGACGAAGCACGGTTCCAGATGCTGTTGCAAGGTCTGGCGACGATGGTCACCAGCCAGATCAATCGACAATCGCCGGCCGCACCGGCCAAGCCCGCCGAGCCGGTGAAGTGATGGATGCCTTGCAGTGGGCAGTACTGATCATGTTGGCGATCGTACTGCTCGCCAAAGACGATCGCCCTCGCGACGGCCGGCCTGGTGCTTAACAGCGCGGCCGGCCGTTCGCTTAATTCCGCGCGGAATTTTGAATCCCATCCATGCCCGTCAAATCCATCACCAGCTTCGGCGCACGCAACGACACCGCCGACGATACGTCGGCGTTTGCCAAGCTCGACGCTGCGCCAGATTTGGCCGTGATACTGCCTGCCGGGACGTATTACGTCCGCAAGCCGCTCACGATCGCCAAGCGACTGATCTTCGAGCCTGGGTCGCAACTATCGATCCCCAAGGGGATCACGGTCAACATCGATGCGCCGATCGAGAGCGGCCTGTATCCGATTTTCACAGGCGAAGGCAACGTGCGGTTCGGCGGTGCGACCCGCCAACGCATCTTCGATTCGCCAGCAGACGACCCGACTGTCAAATGGTCGTACTGGGATTGGCCCAACGGACACACGGTCGGTGCCTATCGTTGCCCGACCCGCGGCAATATCAGGCTGCATCCCGAATGGTGGGGCGCGAAGACCAACGTCTGCACGGTGGCGCAGGCCAAGCGAAACACAACGGCGATCGATAAATTGATCGACGCACTGGGCGACGACGGTGGAGAAATGTTTATCACCGACGTGCTCTACACGTTCGGGACAATTCCATATCCGCATCGGGTGTTGTTCGACAGTCCATCTGAGCAACCGCTCAATTTTGCGTTGAACGGCCATGCGCAGCGTAGTTACTTGGTCAACTTGGCGCAGACCTGGGCGATCGACTGGGAAAATCGGTCGGAAGCGATTTATCACAACGCGACCTATCGGCCAAACGGCAGCCTGACCAACCTGATCGTGGCTTCGCAAGCGGGCGGCGTTCGTGTCGCGCACTTCGGACGTGGCGTCAATATTGAACACCTGCTGGCGACTCACTGCCGCGGCCCGCAAGCGATCCTCCTCAAGCAGTGGTACGGACCCGGCAACGATATTCGAGCGGTCTACAACCACGGCGACGGAATCG
>JAYTAU010000168.1:0-4872 GCA_043737375.1 Planctomycetia bacterium | reverse complement strand
GTTCAAGCGGGCGAGCGATTGCGGCATGGTCTTGAATCGCCCCTTCAGGGCTAGGGTGGTTTGTTATCAACCTGGACCCAGGGCGTTGCCCTGGGCTGAGGCTGAATCGCACCTTTGGTGCTAAGGTCGGCTTTGATCCGAGACTAGAATCGATCAAGTCTGCCCAATGATTAGGTTTTTGACCGGAGTAAACAGCGGTACTACTCAAAACATTCCGCGTCCTTCAGCAACATGCCGCGCTGATCTTTCTCGTTCAGCTGCGCCTTGTCGACGGGCCATTCGATTCCGATAGTCGGGTCGTTCCAGAGCAACGTCCGCTCGTGCTGCGGCGAATACAGGTCGGTGCATTTGTATGTGATCTCGGCTCCTTCGGTCAGGGCACAAAAACCGTGTGCGAAACCGGGCGGAACGTAGATCTGGCGATGGTTCGACTCGCTAAGGGTCACTCCGTACCAGCGTCCGAACGTTGTCGAACTGCGCCGCAGATCGACGGCCACATCGTATATCTCGCCCCGAATACAGCGGACGAGTTTGCCTTGCGGATGCTTGATTTGATAATGCAAGCCGCGCACGACTGCGGGCTTTGATTGCGAATGATTGTCTTGCACGAAAGGCAACGGAATTCCGGCCGCGGCAAATTTCTCGGCGTGATAGGTTTCCATGAACCAGCCGCGGGCGTCTTCGAAGACGCGCGGTTCGATCAGATACAGGCCGGCAAGTTCCGTGGCGATAAAGTTCATAAACACAAACCTCAAAAAAAGCAATCGAGTCGTTGATCTTCTAACGACGATGATATCGCGCAAAGGCGCGAAGGACGCAAAGGAACTCAAAAAGTCACACCAAGTCGCGAAGCAATCGCCTTCATCACTTCGCGTCCTTTGCGCCTTGGCGCGAGACCTGATGACTACTGCGGCAGCGTCAGCAGTTGCAGCAGGTACTGCCCATACTCGTTCTTCATGCCGCGACCGAGGGCCGCAAGTTGATCGGCTGTGATGAATCGCTGATGGTAGGCCACTTCTTCGATACAGGCGATCTTCAAACCCTGGCGTTGTTCGATCGTCTGCACAAAAGTCGCGGCCTGAATCAACGACTCGTGCGTGCCGGTATCGAGCCAGGCAAAGCCGCGCGTAAACTTTTCGACGACCAGTTGTTCGCGCTTGGCATACTCGCGATTGACATCGGTAATTTCCAGCTCACCGCGCGGACTCGGTTTCAAGTCGGTCGCGATCTCGATCACCTGATTGTCATAAAAATACAAGCCGGTGACGGCGAAGTTCGACTTCGGTTGCTTGGGCTTCTCTTCGATCGACAACACGCGGTTGTTCGCATCCAACTCGACGACGCCATAACGTTCGGGGTCTTTCACAGGATAGCCGAACACCGTCGCCCCTTCGACCCGTGCGGCAGCGCGCGACAACAGTTGTTGAAAGCCCATGCCGTAAAAAATATTGTCGCCCAGGACCAGTGCGACGTGATCGTCGCCGACGAATTCGCGACCGATGATGAACGCTTGGGCCAGCCCCTCGGGTTTGGGTTGCACGGCATATTCGATGGTGATGCCGATCCGCGAACCGTCGCCGAGTAGCCGCTTAAAGCCGCCGATATCCTCGGGCGTCGAAATGATGAGGATCTGTCGAATCCCCGCCAGCATCAGCGTCGATAGCGGATAGTAGATCATCGGCTTATCGTAGACCGGCAACAACTGCTTGCTGATGGCCTGAGTGACGGGGTAAAGCCGCGTGCCTGAGCCTCCGGCCAGGATGATGCCCTTGGTAAAATTGCTGGTCATATTTTTCTGCTCCTGCAAAAACGCATAAGGGGCGCTGGCTTGATTGAGATGGCAACGTCACAATAAGCGGGATACGAAACTTTACATCAATATGCCAATCGCGCGAACAACTTATGGCCGGCAACGGCGAGCCAATCGTAGATCGAACCGAAACCGCCTGCAAGGGTTCCACCGGACTTTGGTCGCGCTGGAGCCGGACGCCGCTCTATATGCGGATCGTGTTAGCCGTTTTGCTGGCCATTCTCGTGGGTCTGCTACTACGGCAGTGGGACATCGATCAGCGCTGGTTGAGGTGGTTGCCGCGTTGGGATGACAGCCCTTGGCTTACGGAACGGTTGCCCGGAGCGTCGATTCTTAACTGGCTGAACATTCCTAGCAAATTGGTGTTGCGGATGCTTTCGGCGCTGGCGCCGCCGCTGATTTTACTGGCGGTCGTACGGGCGATCATCGAAACCGATCTTCAGGGACGCTCGGGCTGGAGGTTGTTTGCTTACTTGTTAACCAACACGCTGGTCGCCATTTGCATCGGCTTGTTGGTCGCCAATACATTGCGACCGGGCAAAGGCTCGACATTGGCTCCTCCGCAAGCGGCCGAAGCCGCCGTGCTGAAGCGAGATCCGTTCGAACTCATGCTGGAAAACATCCCGCGTAGCGTGCTAGGCCCGTTGTCCGACGAGGGCAAAGTAATCGGCGTGGTGATTCTGGCGTTGCTGTTCGGCGCGGCTTTGCGCCGACTACGCAACGAGCCTCGCATACAGGCGCTCAAAGACCTGATCGAGATCGGCCTACGCGCGTTGATTGTCGTGTTGCACTGGATCGTCGATATTCTGCCTCTGGCGGTGTTTGGCATTATTGCCGGCCTGGTGGGGCAACGTGGCTTTGCCGACTTCGTCGCGCTGGCTTGGTTTGTGGTCGCGGTGTTGATTGCGTTGCTCCTACAAACAATCTATTACTTGATCCGTATTTTGCTGGGTTCGTGGGCCGGCCCTTGGCATGTACTGCGTGGGATGCGCGATTCGCTGGTTATGGCGTTCTCGACAGCCAGCTCGACTGCTACGATGCCGGTCACTTACGAATGTCTGACCAAACGCGTCGGGTTGCGCGATGAATCGGCCAGCATGGGGGCAATGGTCGGCGCTAACTTCAATAACGACGGCACCGCGCTGTACGAAGCGATGGCGGCGCTGTTTGTCGCCCAACTGATCGGCCTCGATTTGTCGTGGACCGATCAACTGATCGTGGTCGTCATGTCCGTCATCGCGTCGGTCGGCGCAGCCGGCATACCCGAAGCGGGTCTGGTGACGATGACGTTGGTGTTTAACGCAGTGAATTTGCCGCCGGAGTACATCCCCATGCTCGTGGCCGTCGATTGGTTTTTGGACCGTTGTCGGACCATGGTCAACGTGCTGGGCGATGTGACGGTGAGCTGTTTGTTGGATGGGAAGGATCGAGAGGTCGCGGTCATGCAAGCTGAAAACAAATTGCCATCATGAATTTTTTCCACCTGCGTTCTTTCGCATTTTCGCGATCCCGTTTGATAACCCAGTGACGATTACAAATCGCGAAAGAACGAAAGGGCGAAAGCACGAAATCGAATTACGATTTGATTCATTTCGCGTCTTCGCTCTTTCGTAGTTTCGCGATCCGTGTTCGATTAACCGTCTATACATTTACCGACAGAACAACTCTTATGCGCACGCTCTTCTTCGGACTGCTCATGGCCACGATCGCTCACGAAACAATCGCCGCACCGCCCGACAAGGTAATTCTCGTGATTCACGGCGGCGCGGGGGTGATGCCGCGCAATGAAATGACCAAAACCCACGAGGCAGAAATTCGCCGCGACTTGAATGCGGCACTCAAGGCCGGCTACGACGCCCTACAGCGACCGCGAGCAACCAGTCTGGATGGGGTCGAGGCTGCGATTCGCGTGATGGAAGATTCGCCGCTGTTCAACGCCGGCAAGGGCGCTGCGCTAACGCGAGAGAAGCACGCTGAACTCGACGCTTCGATCATGGATGGCCGCACACTCGCGGCCGGCGCGGTCGCCTGTGTGACCACGCTCAAGAATCCCATCTCTGCGGCCCGCGCTGTGATGGAGAAGTCGGGTCACGTGTTGCTGGTCGGCCCGGGCGCGGATAAATTCGGCAAGGAGCAAGGTCTCGCGATCGTCGATCCGGCGTACTTTATCACGCCCAAGCGATTGCAAGATATTGAGCAAGCGTTAAGCAAACAAAGTAATGAATCATCTCAGGAGAGTTCGCGCCCGACTTCGCCCGGAACGTGCTCCACACTGAACGTCGAGCCTACACTTGAACAGCCGCACTCCCCTGCCCTGCCCAAAGATCAACGGTTCGGCACCGTCGGCGCTGTCGCACTCGACGCGACCGGAAACCTGGCGGCGGGTACTTCGACCGGCGGCATGACCATGAAACGCCCTGGTCGCGTCGGCGACTCACCGATCATCGGCGCGGGCACCTATGCCGACAACGCAAGCTGCGCGGTCTCGGCAACCGGCGATGGCGAGTACTTCATTCGCACCACGGCCGCGCGGTCGATCTGTGCCTTGGTCGAATTCAAAGGGCTAACAATTCAGCAAGCTGCCGACGAAGTCATTCGAAAGAAAATCAAACAGCTCGGCGGCGAAGGGGGTGTGATCGTTCTCAACCCGCGCGGCGAACATGCATTCAGCATCCATAGCGAGGGCATGTACCGCGGATATATCACCGCGAGCGGTAAAACTCGCGTGATGATTTATCTGGAAGAATGACGAGCAAAGTGGGCGGGTGGCACTGACATGCCCGAGAGCTTCTCAGTACCACCCTGGATGCCAAGCGCCACTCAGAATGCTCAGAGTTTAGTTAAACCCACTTTTTTTCTCTCAACCTCGGCGGAGCAATCCGCTAAAATGAGCTGCGAGCAACACTACTTCAATCAAAAACGATTCGCAATTTTCCCACGGCACAAACCTTGCCACAGCAAGGCTTAGGACCGACCGATAAATAACTTCCGGATTCAAGGTTGGGGTCGAACGACATAGTTCCAGGTTGGCAGGAACGTGTCGCGTTGTAAAGAACTGGCTT